>NZ_JBFATO010000055.1:0-35102 GCF_040678355.1 Streptomyces sp. NPDC052701 | reverse complement strand
CACACGCTGGTCGGTGCGGGTGCCGCCGAGGGCGCCATCGACGCGGCCTCCATCCTGAAGCCGATGCTGGCCCGCGGTGAGCTGCAGACCATCGGTGCGACCACCCTGGACGAGTACCGCAAGCACCTGGAGAAGGACGCGGCCCTGGAGCGCCGCTTCCAGCCCATCCAGGTCGCGGAGCCGTCCCTGCCGCACACGATCGAGATCCTCAAGGGCCTGCGCGACCGCTACGAGGCGCACCACCGCGTCTCCATCACGGACGAGGCGCTGGTCCAGGCCGCCACCCTGGCCGACCGGTACATCTCGGACCGCTTCCTGCCGGACAAGGCGATCGACCTGATCGACGAGGCCGGTTCCCGGATGCGCATCCGCCGGATGACCGCGCCGCCGGACCTGCGCGAGTTCGACGAGAAGATCGCCGGCGTCCGCCGCGACAAGGAGTCCGCGATCGACTCGCAGGACTTCGAGAAGGCCGCCTCCCTGCGCGACAAGGAGAAGCAGCTCCTGGCCGCCAAGGCCAAGCGGGAGAAGGAGTGGAAGGCCGGCGACATGGACGTCGTCGCCGAGGTCGACGGCGAGCTGATCGCCGAGGTCCTCGCCACGGCGACCGGCATCCCGGTCTTCAAGCTCACGGAGGAGGAGTCCAGCCGTCTGCTCCGCATGGAGGACGAGCTGCACAAGCGGGTCATCGGCCAGGACGACGCCGTCAAGGCGCTGTCGAAGGCGATCCGCCGTACGCGTGCGGGTCTGAAGGACCCGAAGCGTCCGGGTGGCTCGTTCATCTTCGCCGGCCCGTCCGGTGTCGGTAAGACCGAGCTGTCCAAGGCGCTCGCCGAATTCCTCTTCGGCGACGAGGACGCGCTGATCTCCCTCGACATGTCGGAGTTCAGCGAGAAGCACACGGTCTCGCGTCTCTTCGGTTCGCCCCCCGGCTACGTGGGCTACGAGGAGGGTGGCCAGCTGACGGAGAAGGTGCGCCGCAAGCCGTTCTCGGTCGTCCTCTTCGACGAGGTCGAGAAGGCCCACCCGGACATCTTCAACTCGCTGCTGCAGATCCTGGAGGACGGTCGCCTGACCGACTCCCAGGGCCGGGTCGTGGACTTCAAGAACACGGTCATCATCATGACGACCAACCTCGGCACCCGGGACATCTCCAAGGGCTTCAACCTGGGCTTCGCGGCCACGGGTGACACGAAGACCAACTACGAGCGCATGAAGAACAAGGTGTCGGACGAGCTCAAGCAGCACTTCCGGCCCGAGTTCCTCAACCGCGTCGACGACGTGGTCGTCTTCCCGCAGCTGACCCAGGGCGACATCCTCCGGATCGTCGACCTGATGATCGGCAAGGTGGACGAGCGCCTGAAGGACCGGGACATGGGCATCGAGCTCTCCCAGTCCGCCAAGGAGCTGCTCGCGAAGAAGGGCTACGACCCCGTGCTCGGTGCGCGCCCGCTGCGCCGCACCATCCAGCGCGAGATCGAGGACTCCCTCTCCGAGAAGATCCTCTTCGGCGAGCTGCGCCCCGGCCACATCGTGGTCGTGGACACCGAGGGCGAGGGCGAGACCAAGAAGTTCACCTTCCGGGGTGAGGAGAAGTCGGCGCTGCCCGACGTCCCGCCGATCGAGCAGGCGGCCGGCGGAGCCGGACCGAACCTGAACAAGGAGTAGGTCTCACAGCCACGGAGAAGGGGCCGGTGCTTTCGGGCACCGGCCCCTTCGGTGTGCCCGGAAGGTGGAAGGGCGGCCTTGGCGGCGGAACGGCGGCTCTGGCGGCGAAGCGGCGGCCCTTAGCGGTGAGACGGCGGCCCGGGCGGTCGGTGGCGTCGGTGCCCGGGAACAGGGGCGGCAGGCGGCGTTCCACGGCCGGTGTGCTCCGGGACGGCCGAGGGGCCGTGGCGAGGAGGGCCGCGGGAGGCGGGAGCCGCTCGCGGTACCGGAGGAGGGCGCGCAGCGGGAGCGCGCGGGGGTGCCTCGCCGGTGGCACGGGCCAGGCGGCCGGGGCGCTGACGCGGCGCGGGCGCCGTCGCTCTTTCCGGCCCGGGGCCGCGCGGAACAGGAGGGTGAGGGTGCCGTGCCACCACAGGAGCCGGGCGGGTTCCTCACCGGCCGTGCGGCCCCGGCGCCACCCAAGTCCCTTTCCCACGGGGTGAGGAGACGGAGTGCCGGGGCAGGGGCACGCCCGCTTTCCCGGCGGGCCGGAACGGCCGCTCGCCGCGGGCGGGTCCGGCACGCCCGCCCCGACGGGACGGCGGGCGTGCCGGACCGGTCTCACCCCCGTGACGGCGCCAACGGGGGTGAGACCGGCCGGAGTCGAGCAGGATCAGGACAACTGACCGTCGTAGTCGGGCAGTTTGAACGTCTTCTCGGCGTGGCCGCCCGACAGGTCGGTGGCACTGTTGCCGATGTTCGCGATGATCGTGTAGCCCTGCGACTCGATGGACACGCGCTGGGCGGTCTTGTAGTCGGCGACGTTCCTGAAGAGGTCGAGGAAGCCGCGGACGTGCAGGCCGGAGACCTTGTAGCCGACGTGCTTGAGGTTGTAGTCGGTCACCGAGGAGATGATGCCCGGGCGGGCGGTGACGAAGAACAGGGCGACGCCGTGGTCCTGGGCGTACCTGGCGACCTCCAGGACGGGCTTGTTGGCCGGCTGCGGGTAGCTGAAGCCGAAGTCGGTCTCGAGCGCGGTGTTGTCGATGTCGAGGACGAGCGCCTGCTTCTCGCCCGGCCTGGTGTTCGCGATCCGCTGCTCGAGGTACGGCAGCGCCTGGTCCATGACGGCCTGGCAGTCCTTCTGCCAGGTGGCGTAGTCGACGTCTGCGGCCGCGGTCGTGCTCGCGGCGGTGGTGGCCGCCGTGGCCGTGCTCGTGGCGGTGGTGGCCGCCGCGGTGGTGCCCGTGGCCGTCGCGGCGTCGGCGGGGGACGCCAGGGCCACGAGGGCGGCCGCGGAGACCGCGGTGACGGAGGCACGCTGCAACCAGGGGCGTCTGCTGGTCATGTGGGGGGTCCTCTCACGTCCGTACTGCTGCCGTTGACAGGTGCATGGTCTGGGGCGTGGATGGCGCAGGGGAAACCGTAGGGTTACCGAACGGTAGGAGGGAAGAGGCGTGCGTCACACGACACCGCGCGTTTTCAAGGCCGTTGGAGCGGTCCGGGGATGCCGACCGTGCCGGAGCGGCGTAGCCCCCGTCACATTCGGACGCCTCTCGACCCCGGCCGCCGGTGACATGCCGCACAGGCGATTTGTCCGTTACTAGCCGGAATAGTGGAGAATCCTGACGAGGGGGCGGGTCTTTCCCCCTGTCAACACGGGCTTATCAAGGGGGGTTGGTGGGTTTTGTCCCGAATGAGGGTTGTGTCAAGAGACGTACGCCACTGAGGTAAATCACTAACTTCCGTAGTAGATCACGTTCTTGGGTGTTTGTCGGGATTCGGGTTACCAAGGGATGGCCATTCGGCAGCACCAGTGCGCCGGGTGGTCCTTCACGTCCCCGTCCCCATGAGGTTTTCGATGTCCCAGCGCGTCTCGTCCCGTCCTTCGCGTACGTCCCGGCTTCGCACCCGCGCGTCCGTCCTGGCCGCAGGCCTCGGAGTCTCGGCCGTGCTGGGGGCCGGGATCGCGGTCGCCGCCGACACCACGGCCGCGTCCGGCGTCGCCGGTGCCGTTCAGGCGCAGGCCGCCGCCCAGGCCAAGGCCGCGAAGGCCAAGGCCGCCGAGGCCGCCGCCGCGAAGAAGGCCGCCCAGGCCGCCGCCAAGAAGAAGGCGGCCGCCAAGAAGAAGGCCCAGCCGTCCTGGGTCGACCCGGTGAAGAAGTACAAGCTCTCCGCGAGCTTCGCCCAGGCCGGCGGCATGTGGCAGTCCACCCACAGCGGCCAGGACTTCGCCGTGCCGAGCGGCACCCCGGTGCACGCCGTGCACGGCGGCACCGTCGTCAAGGCCGGCGGCAACGGCGCCGGCGACGGTCCCGCGTACGGCAACGCCGTCGTCATCAAGCACGGCAACGGGACGTACTCCCAGTACGCCCACCTGTCGCGGATCCACGTCAAGGCCGGCCAGATCGTGAAGACCGGCCAGAAGATCGCCCTGTCCGGCAACACCGGCAACTCCAGCGGTCCTCACCTGCACTTCGAGATCCGCACGACCCCGAACTACGGCACGGCCGTCGACCCGGTCGCGTTCCTGCGGACCAAGGGCGTGACCTTCTGAGCGACGGCCCCCGGCCGGCGTGACGACAGACCCTAGGAGCGCCGGGTGCCCTCGTGCGCCTGGCTCACCAGATCGATGGCGACCTCGAGGACGGCCCTGTGCTTGTCCTCGGGGTCGCCTTCGAGGTCCCGCAGCGCGAACATCCCGGCGTGCAGGGTGAACAGCGCGCTGACGCAGCGCACTTGGTCGACCAGGTCCGCCTCCGGGTCGATGAGGATGTCCCGCATGCCGAGCATGCGCTCCTTGAAGGACTCGCCGATGCGCAGTTCCCGTACGGTCGCCTGGTTCTCCTGCATGAAGCGGAACAGCGGTGCCGCGTCGGAGAGCACCGAGCTGTAGCGGCGGACGATCTCCTGCTTCGTCTCCAGCGAGTGCGGCTGGCGCCGGCCCCACTCGATCAGGTCCTCGATCGGCCGGGTGAGGTCCTCGAAGATGCCGACGAGGATCTCCTCCTTGGTCTTGAAGTGGTAGTACAGCGCCGCCTTCGTGACCTGCAGGCGTTCGGCGATCTCGCGCAGGGAGGTCTTCTCGTACCCCTGCTCGGCGAAGAGCTCCAGGGCCACGTCCTGGATGCGCTGGCGGGTGTCCCCGCGGCGCCGCTGCCTGGTGCCGTCCATGGTGCCGCCCATCCTCCTACGCCGTCCTCTTCCCGAAAACTTACTTGACGACCGGCTAGTTACGCCTCTACCTTCCGAGTGTAATAACTAGCCGGTCGGCAAGTAAGTAGCAGTAGCTGGGGGAGAGGGGACCATGGCCGAAACACCGACGGTCCAGGCGGAGCCGGAGAGGCAACCGAAGAGCGTGCGGGTCGTGCTGCTCGCGCTGATGATCGCGATGATGCTCGCCATGCTCGACAACATGATCATCGGTACGGCGATGCCGACGATCGTGGGCGAGCTGGGCGGCCTGGAGCACCTGTCGTGGGTGGTGACCTCCTACACCCTCGCGACCGCCGCCTCCACCCCGATCTGGGGCAAGCTCGGCGACCTGTACGGCCGCAAGAGCATGTTCATGGCCTCGATCGTGATCTTCCTGATCGGTTCGGCGCTCAGCGGCATGGCGCAGGACATGGGCCAGCTCATCGCCTTCCGCGCCGTCCAGGGCCTGGGTGCCGGCGGTCTGATGGTCGGCGTCATGGCGATCATCGGCGACCTGATACCGCCCCGGGAGCGCGGCAAGTACCAGGGCATGATGGCCGGCGTCATGGCGCTGGCGATGATCGGCGGTCCGCTGGTCGGCGGCACCATCACCGACCACTGGGGCTGGCGCTGGGCGTTCTACATCAACCTGCCGCTCGGCGCGGTGGCGCTGGCCGCCGTCGGGGCCGTGCTGCACCTGCCGAGGAAGCGGACGCAGGCGCGGATCGACTACCTGGGCGCCGCGCTGCTGACCGTCGGCATCACCGCGATCGTGCTCGTCACCACCTGGGGCGGCACGGAGTACGCCTGGACCTCCGCGCGGATCATGGAACTGACCGGCATCGGGGTGACCGCCCTCGTCGGGTTCGTGTTCTGGCAGACCCGGGCCGCCGAGCCGGTCGTGCCGCTGCACATCTTCCGCAGCCGCAACTTCACGCTGATGTCCCTCATCGGCTTCATCACCGGCTTCGTGATGTTCGGCGCGACGCTCTTCCTGCCGCTGTACCAGCAGTCCGTGCAGGGCGCCTCCGCGACCAACTCCGGGCTGCTGCTCCTGCCGATGCTCGGCGCCATGCTCGTCACCTCGATGGTCGCGGGCCGCGTGACCACGAACACCGGCCGCTACAAGGTCTTCCCGGTCGCCGGCGGCGCGCTGATGGTCGTCGGGCTGTACCTGCTGTCGACCATGGACACCGGGACCTCCCGGTTCACCTCCGGCGTCTTCATGGCCGTGGTCGGCCTCGGCATGGGCTGCCTGATGCAGATCACCATGCTGGTCGCGCAGAACAGCGTGGAGATGAAGGACATGGGCGTCGCGTC
The DNA here is from genome assembly GCF_040678355.1 of Streptomyces sp. NPDC052701. NCBI lineage: Bacteria > Bacillati > Actinomycetota > Actinomycetes > Kitasatosporales > Streptomycetaceae > Streptomyces > Streptomyces sp. NPDC052701. The sequence continues at coordinate 28,940 of NZ_JBFATO010000055.1, read as the reverse complement.
CTCGTCCACCACCCTCTTCCGCACCCTCGGCTCCTCCTTCGGCGTCGCGATCATGGGCGCGCTGTTCAACCACCGCGTCCAGGACGTCATGGCCGAGCGGGCCGGGGCGGTGGGCTCGAAGGTGACGGAACAGTCCGCGCAGCTGGACGCGGCGAGCCTGGCCAAGCTGCCGGCGGCGGCGCGCGAGGCGTACCAGCACGCGGTGTCGGCGGGGACGCACTCGGCGTTCCTGCTGGGGGCCGTGGTCGCGGTGGTCGCGCTGGTCGCGGCGGTGTTCGTCAAGGAGGTGCCGCTCAAGGGGGCGGGGCCGAAGCCGGCGGAGGGCGAGGCGGACGCGGCCCGGGCGCAGCCGCCGGTCGTCGAGGCCGTCTGAGCCCACGGCACGACGAAGAGGGCCCCCGGCGGCGGCGACCGCCCCGGGGGCCTTTCCCGTGCCCCGGTGTCCGACCCCCGTGCCACCATCGGTCACATGGACAAGATGCGGCAGGTGCGGCTGGCCAAGGACGCCATGGACCGCGACTGGGCGGATCCGGAGCTCGACCTGGACGCCGTCGCCGCGCACGCGGGGTACTCCCGGTACCACTTCATCCGCTCCTTCAAGGAGGCCTACGGCGAGACCCCCGGCCGGTACCTGACGCACCGGCGCATCGAGCGCGCCGAGGAGTACCTGCGCGTCGCCGACCTGACCGTGACGGAGATCTGCCACCTGGTCGGCTTCAGCAGCCTCGGCACCTTCTCGGCCCGCTTCAAGGAGCGCACCGGCCTGACCCCGACCGAGTACCGGGCCGAGCACGTGGGCCGCGGCGCCGCGCTGATCCCCGGGTGCTACGCGATGCTGTGGGCCGGCGGCTTCCGGCGCCGCACGCCCCCCGGGGACCGCAACTTCGAAGAAGCGCCCTGACACCCCTGCCGCCTACGGTGACGAGCGGGAACCCACCGACGAAGGAGCGGGGAGCCATGATCAAGGGGATCGGGATCACCACCGTCTGGACGTTCGACCAGCAGCGCACCAAGGCCTTCTTCACCGAGAAGCTCGACTTCGAGGTGCGCAGCGACCTGGCGCTGGGCGACATGCACTGGATCACCGTCGGCGCCAAGGACCAGCCGGACGTGGAGCTGGCCCTGATGAGCCTGGACGGGCCCGGCCTGGACGCCGAGTCCGCGGGCGCGCTGAAGAAGCTCGTCGGCAAGGGGGTCATCGGCGCCGGCGTGTTCCGCACGGACGACTGCCGCGGCGACTACGAGACCTTCCGGGCGCGCGGGGTGGAGTTCGTCCAGGAACCGCGGGAGCGGCCGTACGGCGTCGAGGCGATCTTCCGCGACGACAACGGCAACTGGTACTCGCTGACCGAGCGCAGCGCCGAGCTGGACTTCTCCAAGCCGTTCGACTGAGCCGCCCGGGCCCGCTAGGGCCTGTCGTCGAACTCCCGTCTGCCCCGCGACGCCCTGCACGCACTCCCGCCGCACCGGGCGCGGACCCGAGTACATATCCCGTACGAGGGTCGATGCCCGGCACGCCGGGAGCACGCACCCGACGCCGCGGGGCCCGCCCTCCGGGCGGACGACGGGAGTTCGACGACAGGCCCTACTGCACGAGCACCGGATAGCTGCCGGTGTTCGTCGGCGCGTGCTCCGGCAGCCACAGCACGGCCACCGCGCCCTCGGCCGGCCCGTGCTCCGGCGCGCCCGGCGGGCGGACGTTGCGGAAGGTCAGCCGGGCGCCCAGCACCCTCGCCTGCCCGGCCGCGATGGTCAGGCCCAGCCCGTGGCCGCGGCCCGCGCGGTCCTTGCTGCCGGTGCGGAAGCGGCTCGGGCCCTCGGCGAGCAGGTCCTCGGGGAAGCCGGGGCCGTGGTCGCGGACCCGGATGACCCGGCCCTCGACGGTGACCCGGATCGGCGGCCTGCCGTGCCGGGCGGCGTTGGCGAGCAGGTTGAACAGCACGCGCTCCAGCCGGCGCGGGTCGGTGGTGACCTCCGACTCGTGCACCACGCGCACCTCGGCGCCCGGGTCCTTGGCCGCCACCCGCCGGGCGACGAACTCGCCGAGCATGATGTCCTGCAGCTCGGCCCGCTCCGAGGCGCCGTCGAGGCGGGCCACCTCCAGGACGTCCTCCACGAGCGTGCGCATGGCCTTGGCCCGGTCCAGCACCAGCTCCGTCGGGCGGCCGGGCGGCAGCAGTTCGGCGGCGGTGAGCAGCCCGGTCACGGGGGTGCGCAGTTCGTGCGCGATGTCGGCGGTGACCCGCCGCTCGGCCTCCAGCCGCTGCCGCAGCGCGTCCGCCATCGCGTCCACCGCGCTGGCGAGGTCGTCGGTCTCGTCCCGTACGACACCGCCGATGGCGTCCCGCACCCGTACGCCGGTCTCGCCCCCCGCGACCTGGTTGGCCGCGGCGGCCGCCTTGCGCAGCCGGCGCGACAGGTGCCCGCCGATGAGCACACCGAGTGCGCTGCCGCCGAGGACCACCGCGATGGAGCCGATCACCAGGGCCTGGTCGAGGTCCTTGAGGATGTCGGAGCTGCGGTCGGTGAACCCGGAGTGCAGCGACATCACATGCCCGTTCTTCAGCGGCACGGCGGCCCATATGTCCGGCGCGTCGCCCGGCCGGTCGGCCACGTAGGTGGCCCGCCGGCCCGCCTCCACCTTCTCCCGCAGCTCCGCGGGCAGCTCCGGGTCGTCGATCTTGGTGTTGGGGAAGTTCATCCGCCCCGACAGCTCGTAGTTGCGCTGGGCGATCATGATGCGCTCGTCCGCGAGGTCGCGCGCGTTGTCCAGCATCGACACCCGGGCCGCGTTGTGCACGACCAGGCTCAGCACGACCGCCACCAGCGCGCCGACCAGCGCGATCGCCGCGCTGAGCTTCCATCTCAGGCCCGTACGGATGCCGACGCGCTCCACGCACGCGGCCACCGGGCGCAGGAACGACCCCCGCATGACCCCCGCCTCAGGCCTTCAGCTTGTAGCCGAAGCCGCGGACCGTCTCGATGCGGTCCTGGCCGATCTTGGTCCGCAGCCGCTGGACGTGGACGTCGACGACGCGGGTGTCCCCGCCCCAGCCGTAGTCCCACACGCGCTCCAGCAGCCTGTCGCGGGAGAGCACGGTGCCCGGCGCGGAGGAGAACTCCAGCAGCAGCCGCATCTCCGTGGGCGTCAGGGCCACCGGCCGCCCGGCCCGCCGCACCTCCATGCCCCCGGTGTCGACCTCCAGGTCGCCGAAGGTCAGCACCCCGCCGTTCGCCCCCGCGTCCGGCTGCTCGGCCCGGCCGCCGCCGGCGTGCCCGAAGCGGCGCAGCACCGCGCGGATCCGCGCGACCAGCACGGCACCGTCGAACGGTTTGGTCACGTAGTCGTCGGCGCCCGCCTCCAGGCCCAGGACGACGTCGATGGAGTCGGCGCGCGCCGACAGCATGATCACGGGGACGGTCGACTCGTCCCGGATCCGGCGGCACAGGCTCACCCCGTCCAGCCCCGGCACCATCACGTCCAGCAGCGCGATGTCGGGGCGGTCGGCCCGGAACGCCTCCAGGCCCGACAGGCCGTCGGGCATCGCGGTGACCGCGAAGCCGTCCCGCTCCAGCGCCAGCTGGGTGGCCTCGCGGATGACGTCGTCGTCCTCGACGAACAGGACGTGGGTCTGCTCTGCCATCCCGGTGCTCTCAGTCCTCGTGTGCTGTGGGTGTGAGGGGGTCCCCCGGACGGACGCGGCCGGCGCGCGCCGGGTTCACCCGCGCCCGCGCCGGCCCGTGCGGCCGGACCGGTGCATGCCGTGGTCCGTGCCTCAGTCGCCGGGGACCGGCGACGGGTCGTCGCCGGCGACCTTGCCGTAGTCGTTGTGGGTGCGGTACTTCTCGGTGAACCGGCCCGATTCCCAGCGGTAGGTGATCACGTTCTCGCCGGACGGGCTCGACACCGGGTCGCCCCGCTCGTACACCTGCTTGGTCACGACCAGGTCGCCGCGGTCGATCTCCGCGTAGACCGGCGGCTCCTCCGCCTTGAACACGTTCTCGTACCCGCCGCCGCGCCCGCGGTACACGTAACTGCCCACGCCCACCGCGTCACCGCAGGTCAGCACGTTGACCACGATGTCGTCGGCCGGGCCCTCGGTCAGGTTCCCGTAGGACACGTCGACCGGGTACTCGTCGGCGACGCACGGCTTGAGCTCCCGCTTGACCTCCCCCGAGACCTCGGGGTCCGTCATGACGAGTTCGACGGCGTCCACCCGGTCGGGCGTCCGGGAGGACGCGGCCGAGGGCGAGGCGGCGCCGGCCACCGAGTCGGCGTGCGCCGGCCCCTCGTCGCGGGCACCGGTGCCGCCGGTGGCGCAGGCGGACGCGAGAAGGGCGAGGGCGGCGACCGCGGCCGTCGCCGTGATCGCCGCCCGGGCGGCTCCCCGGGCCGGTGCGGGCCGGGCGGCGTCCGTCCCGGTGGTTCCCCGGGCCGGTGCGGGTCCGGCGGCGTCCGTCCCGGTGGCTAGGCCGCGCAACGCTCCCGCTCCTCACGCTCCAGCGCGCGTGCCTCCAGATCGCGGGCCTCCAGCTCCTCGCGGAGCCGGGCGAGCGCCCGGTGCAGCGTGCTCTTGACCGTTCCGGCCGACATGCCGAGGGCGGCGGCCGTCTCCTCCGTGGACATCTGCTCCCAGTGTCGCAGCACGACGACGCTGCGCTGCTTGGGGGCGAGCACCCGCATCACGTCCATCAGCAGGGCGCGGTCCGCGTGCTGCTCGGTGGAGTCCTCGACGCGGGCGTCCGGGAGCTGCTCGGTGGGGACCTCCTCCAGCTTGCGGGCCCGCCACCACTCCGTCCGGGTGTTGATCATGACCCGGCGCAGGTAGGCGTCCGCCAGCCGCTTGTCCTCGATGGTCTCCCAGCGGCCGTAGGTCCGCACCAGCGCGGTCTGCAGCAGGTCCTGGGCGTCCACCGGGTCCGGGACCAGCCGGCGGGCGCTGCGCAGCAGCGCGTCCTGCCGGGTGCGGACGTACTCCTCGAACTCGAGCACCTCGCCCTGCGCCATGTCCGACCGCCTCCGCTCCCCGTGACCGGCGCGCCCCTGCCGCCGGATTCCGCTCTTTGTGGTGACGGGGAAGAAACTACGGAGGACGTGTCACGGCGCTGTCCGAGCCGGCCCGCGACTGACGCTCGGCTGTGCGTCGGTTGTGTAACAGCCGTCGGATCCGGGTGGGGAACCGACCCGTTCGGGGTGGCTATGGGGTGGTTCGGGCGTCGGGCTACGTCAGCGGCAGCCGGTACAGACCGCCCGGGAGGGGCTCGACGAGGCCGTCGGCGACGAGGCCGTCCAGGGCGCGGGCGCGCTGGACCGGCTCGTGCCACACCCGGTCCAGAACCGCCTGGGGCACCGGCGCGTGGGCCTCCCGCAGCACGGCCAGCAGCCGGCCGCGCACCTGGCGGTCGGTGCCCGCGTACGTCTGGCCGCGGCGCGGCGGCCCGTCGTGCGCCGGCTTGCCCGCCAGCCGCCACGCGCACTGCGCGGCGATCGGGCAGCGGTGGCACGACTCGTTCTTCGCCGTGCACACCAGCGCGCCGAGCTCCATGGAGGCGGCGGCCCAGCGCGCGGCGGTCCTCTCGTCGTCCGGCAGCAGCGCGCGGGCGAGCTTGCGCTCGGCGGCGGTGGTGGCGTTCGGCGGGTACTGCACGCCGGTGACGGCGCGGGCGAAGACCCGGCGGACGTTGGTGTCCAGGACCGGGTGCCGCCGGCCGTACGCGAAGGAGGCGACGGCCGCGGCCGTGTACTCGCCGATGCCGGGCAGCGCGAGCAGCTGGGCGTGGTCGGACGGTACGTCGCCGCCGTGCCGCTCCGTTATGGCGACGGCGGCGCCGTGCAGCCGCAGGGCGCGGCGCGGGTAGCCGAGCCGGCCCCAGGCGCGCACGGCCTCCCCGGGGGCCTCCGCGGCGAGGTCGGCGGGGCGCGGCCAGCGGGCCATCCACTGCTCGTAGACGGGCAGGACCCGGTTCACCGGCGTCTGCTGGAGCATGAACTCACTGACCATCACCCCCCACGCGCCGGCCTCCGGGCGGCGCCAGGGCAGGTCCCGGGCGTTTTCGTCGAACCAGTCGATGACGGGGGAGTGCAGCCGCTCCCCGGAGACGGGCTCCGCGGCGGAGCGCTGCGGGGGAGCGTGCTCGGGGGCGGTGTCGGCGGGGCTGGTGTGCGAGGGCTTCGTGGGCGCAGTCATGGCCTTTCGATCCTGCCATGGCGAACGGGATCGGGCGGGTACGTGCGGGGGGTGAGTGGTGTCTCGCGTCCCCGGGGCCGCCGCCCCGGACCGGGACGGCCCGCACCGGTCCGGGGGCGGACGGCGATCCGGGCGACGGCCTGAACGCCGATCCGGGCGACTGCCCGGGGAGGATCCGGGGACGTCGTCCTCGAACGCCGGACGGGCGCGACGGCCGGCCGGCGCCGAGGCGGGCACGCCGGGCCCGGCGGTGGCGGAGCTGGTCTGACGGCGCTTGCCGCATGTCAGGGGGCGGCGGACCTGCCCCGACGGCGCCCGCCACACGCCAGAGGGCGGCGAGTCCTCGGCGCCCGGTCCTCGGCACCGGCGCCCGGTCCCCGGCACCGGCGGCCCGGCCCGCCGGCCGGCGCACCCCTGTCGATCGGCAGCGGCCGCACCCCGGCGCCCGCTCGCAACGTCGGGCGGACGACCGTCCTCGTCCTGCCCGGCCGGTCCCGGGCGCCCCGCTGTGGGCGTCCCCCGCGCTGCCCGCGGTCACGGTCGGCCGGCCGGGGCGGGACGAACCGCGCCCCGTGGCAGCGGCTGGCCGGCCTCGGCGTGCTCGCCGTGGCGGCGGGCGTGTCCCGCCGGTGGCCGCCGGCGGCGTTCGGGCTGACGGCCGCATCGGGTCTGGCCTCGGCCCTCGCGCTGTCCAGCGTCCCCTGCGGACCCGAGCGGTTCGTCCCGGCCGGCACGCTGCTCCTCGGCCGCGTCCTGCCCCGGCCGGGCGATACCGGCGGCGGAGCCGCGGGCCGGCCGAGGCAGGTCGGCTCAGGGCCGACAGCCCGGAGGAGGCGCGGCGCCCGGCGGAGAACAAGCCCGGCCGGGCGATGCGCGCCCGGCTCCGCGAACGGGCCCGTATCGCCCAGGACGCGCACGACTCCCCGGGACACCGACTCGTCCCGACCGCCCTGCGCGCCGGTGTCCGCCAGGTCGCCGCCGGCCTGCCGGACCACCACCGCGCCGCGGCGGCCGACCTGTGCGCGGCCGCCGACGCCACCGGCCGGCTGTACCGCGTCATCGGCGTCCTGCGCGAGGACGACGAGCCGGTGCCCCCGCCCCCGGCGGGCGAGAACGCGGCCCAACTCGTCGCGTGGACCGCCGAGTCGGGCCTGCCGGTGCGCCGGGGACCGGGCGGCGCCCCCGCGGCCGCGGAGCCGGGGCGGGTCGCGGAGCTGCTGCCTCACCGGGTGGTGCGCGAGGCGCCGACCGACGCGGCACGGCACGCACCGGGCGCCCCGGTCCCCGTCGTGGTTGTCCCCGAGGCCGACGACACCGTCGTCGTCACCAACGGGCCCGCCGCGCCGGACGGTTCGCCACCGGCCGGCGGCGGCCCGGGCCCGCTCGGCCCGCGCGCTCGGCGGCGGCACCGGGTTCCTGCGCAAGTCCGGCGATCCGTACGCCACGGCCGTGGCCATGGGGGGCAAGGGCCGCGATCGCGAACGCGTGGGCGCTGCCGCGGCGGGACCGCCGCCGAACGGCGGCGAACAGCGCGACGAAGAGCGGGGACCGGCCTTCGCGCCCGTCCGCGCCGTGTGCCGGACCCAGATCGGGGTGTCCCGTGGACGAAGGCGGTGATGTCGCGGCAGGGCGCGGTGTTCCTGAGGTCCGTGGTCACGGACGGTAGGCGGCGGGCCGTCATCGTCACGTGCTGCGATCGCCATGGGGTGCACCTGACGAAAGGCAGGGGGACCGGCGCGGTTTCCGGGATGATGATCCGGAAAAGATGTGGCTCTCGGCGGCGGGTGGGACAGGCGAACGCGCCGATCTCTCGTACAGTTTGCGCCGTGGGATCTCTGCGCAATCCGGTCGGGCCGCTTCCCTCCTCCATCTACTGGCGACGGAGGGCCGTACTGCTGTCTGTGATCGCCCTGTTGGCGCTGCTGACCACCTGGATCGTCACATCCGGCGGCGGGGGCGGCGGGGACCGTGACAACGGTGCCAACGGCAAGAATCCCGCGCCCTCGATCACTCCCGGCCCCTCGGGTTCGGGACCGGCGATCAGCCAGGCGCCCGGTGGCCGCGACGAGTCGGAGGGCGGGTCGGGGTCCGGTGGGTCGTCGTCCGGCTCCGGCTCCGACGGCGGTTCGGGCGGCGGCTCCGGCTCCGGGGGCTCCGGTGGGGCCGGCGGTTCGGGCGGCGGTGGCGGTGGCGGTGTCGGTGGCGGCTCCGAGGGCGCCACGACCGCCGGTGTCGGCGCGGGCGACACGCTCCCCGCCGGCTCCACACTGCCCAACTGCACCGCTTCCGACGTCAAGTTCAGCCTGCGCAGCGTCCGCAACACCTACGAGCCCGGGCAGACGCCGACGTTCCGGCTGACCGCGCGCAACGTCTCGGGGCACGACTGCAAGGTCGATCTCGGTCCGGAGAAGACGGTGTTGACGATCACTCAGGCCGACGAGGACGACGCCTACTGGTCGTCGGACGACTGCCCCGAGGGGCCCGGGAGCCTGGTGTTCCGGGTGCCGGCCGAGGACGGCATCACCTACACCGTGGAGTGGGACCGCAAGCCGAGCGCCGCGCAGTGCGCCACGCCCGCCGCGGGACCGGCCGACGCGGGCACCTACCTGGTGGAGGCGAAGACCCCGGGATTCGCGAAGGTGCAGACGTCGTTCGTGCTGGAGGACGACTAGCAGGAAGCGGCCGGAGGGGCGACCGGACGGTCGGCACGGGGCGGCCGGACGGCGCGCCCCGCGGCCGCCTCCGCCGGACGGGCCGCGGGCGGAGGCCGGGGACCTCAGACGTACCGTTCGAGGATCGAGCTCTCCGCCAGCCTCGACAGCCCCTCCCGCACGCTGCGCGCCCGCGCCTCGCCCACGCCGTCCACCGTCTGCAGGTCGTCGACGCTCGCGGCGAGCAGCTTCTGCAGGCTGCCGAAGTGCTCCACCAGGCGGTCGATGATCGCGCCGGGCAGGCGCGGGACCTTGGCCAGGAGGCGGAAGCCGCGCGGGGAGACCGCCGAGTCCAGCGTCTCGGGGGAGCCGGTGTAGCCCAGGGCGCGGGCCACCGTCGGCAGTTCCAGGAGCTCCGCGTGGGTGAGGGCGTCGAGTTCGGCCAGCGCCTCGTCGACCGTGCGGGAGCGCTTGGCCGTGGGTTCGGGCACGTAGTCCCGCACGACCAGCTCGCGCTCGGGCTCCACGCCGGCGATCAACTCGTCCAGCTGGAGGGCCAGCAGACGGCCGTCCGTGCCGAGCTCGACCACGTACTCGGCGATCTCGGTGGCGATGCGGCGCACCATCTCCAGGCGCTGGGCGACCGCCGAGACGTCCCGGACGGTCACCAGGTCCTCGATCTCCAGCGCCGACAGCGTGCCCGCGACCTCGTCGAGGCGGAGCTTGTAGCGCTCCAGGGTCGCCAGGGCCTGGTTGGCGCGGGACAGGATCGCCGCCGAGTCCTCCAGGACGCGGCGCTGGCCGTCGACGTACAGGGCGATGAGCCGCATCGACTGGGAGACGGAGACGACCGGGAAGCCGACCTGCTTGCTGACCCGGTCCGCGGTGCGGTGCCGGGTGCCCGTCTCCTCCGTCGGGATCGTCGGGTCCGGCACCAGCTGGACGCCCGCCCTGAGGATCTTGGACAGGTCCGAGGACAGCACGATGCCGCCGTCGAGCTTGCACAGCTCGCGCAGACGGGTCGCCGTGAACTCGACGTCCAGGACGAAACCGCCCGTGCACAGTGCCTCGACGGTCTTGTCGGAACCGAGCACGATGAGTCCGCCGGTGTTGCCGCGGAGCACGCGCTCCAGGCCGTCACGCAGGGCGGTGCCGGGCGCCACGGCGCTCAGCGAGGCGCGCATCAGGCCATCGGAACCGGCACTCCCACCGGACTTTCCGGGAGCTGCTGCCCGGTCGTTGGCTGCCACTGCACTCCTCCGGTCGCAGGTTCTGGGGCGCCCCCGTTTCGCACTCTGGGTTCGTACGGACGGGCGAGACCAGGGCAAAGTCTACCGGCGCTCCTCCGCCTCCCGTGGGGCCTCTCGCCGACGGGAGCGCGGCAGGACCCGCAGGGCGTCCCCTATGTCCGCGACTTCCAGCACCTTCATACCGGCGGGGATCTTGCCGGGATCGCCCGGTACCAGGGCGTGTGTGAAGCCCAGGCGGTGCGCTTCGGCGAGCCTGCGCTGCACGCCCGTGACCCGTCTCACCTCGCCCGCGAGGCCGACCTCGCCGATCGCGACGAGGTTCTTGGGCAGCGGGGTGTCGCTCGCGGCGGAGGCCAGGGCGAGGGCGACGGCCAGGTCGGCGGCCGGTTCCGAGAGCTTCACGCCGCCGACCGTGGCGGTGTAGATGTCCCGTTTGCCCAAGGCGCTGATCCTGCCGCGCTGTTCCAGTACCGCGAGCATCATCGAGACGCGGGAGGTCTCCAGGCCGGAGGTGGTGCGGCGCGGGGAGGGGATCTGCGAGTCGACCGTCAGCGCCTGGACCTCGGCGACCAGCGGGCGGCGGCCCTCCAGGGTGACGGTGAGGCAGGTGCCGGGGACCGGCTCGGCCCGGCGGGTCAGGAAGAGCCCGCTGGGGTCGGCCAGGCCCGTGATGCCCTCGTCGTGCAGCTCGAAGCAGCCGACCTCGTCGGTGGTGCCGTAGCGGTTCTTGACGCCCCGTACGAGACGCAGGCGCGCGTGCCGGTCGCCCTCGAAGTGCAGGACGACGTCCACGAGGTGTTCCAGCAGGCGGGGGCCGGCGATGGCGCCGTCCTTCGTGACGTGGCCCACGAGCAGCGTGGACATGCCGCGCTCCTTGGAGGCGCGGATCAGCGCGCCCGCCACCTCCCGCACCTGGGCCATGCCGCCCGGGGCCCCGTCGATCTCCGGGGAGGCCACCGTCTGCACGGAGTCGAGGATCAGCAGGGACGGCTTGACCGCGTCCAGATGGCCGAGCACGGCCGCCAGGTCCGTCTCGGCGGCGAGGTAGAGGTGGTCGTCGATGGCGTGGATGCGGTCGGCGCGCAGCCGCACCTGGCTCGCCGACTCCTCGCCCGTGACGTACAGGGTCCGGTGCTCCTCGCTGGCCGACTTGGCCGCCACGTCGAGCAGGAGCGTCGACTTGCCGACGCCGGGCTCACCCGCGACCAGCACCACCGCGCCGGGGACCAGCCCGCCGCCGAGCACCCGGTCCAGTTCGGGCACGCCGGTGGAGCGGGCGGTGGCCTGGCGGCCGTCGACCTGGCCGATGGGCAGGGCGGAGGTGGTGACCCGCCCCGGGGTCGTCGTGCGGACCGCGGGCGCGCCGTACTCCTCGACCGTTCCCCACGCCTGGCACTCGGGGCACCGGCCGAGCCACTTGGCCGTCTGCCAGCCGCACTCGGTGCAGCGGTAGGACGGTCGGTCCTTGGTGGTCTTGGTACGGGCAGCCATGAACAGAACCGTAGCCTGCGGCACTGACAGCGGGGGTGCCGCGGCCCCGGCCCGGCTCCGGTCCGAACCGGTCGTCCGGCCCGTGCCGACCCCGGAACGAAAGGTTCCTGTCCCCTTATGAGGGATCGTTTCACCCGTACGGATTAAAAGTGCTCAACGTGCCGGAAGGCACCACCCTCGGCCCCCTACGGTCGCCGGATGACGAGCAGCAGTCCGGAGTCCCCGACCCGCACGACCGGCGCGCACCGGGCGCGCAGGGAGGCGCGCGACCGCACTGCGGCGCGCACCCTGGCGCAGCGGCCTCCCACGCGCCACGAGCCGTATCTGGACGGCCTGTTCACCTACTGCCTGTCCGTGCTGTGCGACCACGACGCGGCCACCGCCGCCCTGGGCGACGTCCTGGCGCTCGCCGAGCGCCGCGGCCGGCACGTCCCCCAGGCGGCCGGGGACCGCCGGGCCTGGCTGTACGCGCTGGCCCGCTGGGCGTGCCTGCGCAGGCTGGCCGAGGCCAAGCAGAAACGTCAGGCCACCCACGCGGCGGGCCGCGCCGGCCGGCCGGACGCCCGGGAACCGGCCGCGCCCGCCGCGCCCGCGGCCCCGGAGGGGGACCAGGAGCAGCGACGCCGGGAACTGGCCCTGCTGGCCTGGCCCGAGGCCGCCGGCACCACCCCGGAGCAGCGGGAGGCGCTCGAGCTCGCCGTGCGCCACCACCTCGCCGCCCACGAGGTCGCCGCCGTCCTCGGCCTGGACCCGGCCGCCGCCCGCGAGCTGCTCGCCTCCGCCGCCTGCGAGGTCGAGCGCACCCGCGCGGCCCTCGCCGTCGTCGAGACCGGCGTCTGCCCGGGCGTGGCGCACTTCACGGGCGACCGCCAGTTCGTGCTCAGCGCGGCCCTGCGCCGCGAGCTGGTGCGGCACGTCGACGACTGCCCGCGCTGCCGGCGGACCGCCGAGCGCGCGATCTCCGGCCGGTGGCCCGGCACCAGCGTCACCCCCGCCGAGCTGCCCGTCCTTCCGGCGCCCCGGGCGGCGCTGCACGCGGCCCTCGCGCACCACGCGCGCGTGCGCCGCGCCGCGCCCCGCTTCGACCGGCGCGGTTTCCCGATGGACCCCAAGGACCGCGCGGCGCGGCGGGACCGCCTGCGCGCGCGTGCCGTCACCACGACCGTCGTCGCCACCGTCGTCGCGGCCCCCGTGCTCGCCCTGTGGGCCGCCTACCGGGGCACGCCCGTCGGCGAGGGCCGGGACGGCCGCGCGGTCTCCGCGCGCGAGGCGGGCGACCCGGCCGGCCTCGACGGCGAGACGGCGGGCGGCGGCTACGAGAACGCCGGCAACGCCCGCACCCGGCCCGGCGTCCGCTTCGGCGGGGACGGCAGGCCCGACGTGTCCGTGGAGGTCGTCGGCGTCGCCGGTACCGGGCGCAAGGGCGCGGCGGGCCTGGAGGTCGCGGCCGAGAACAGCGGCGACACCACCCTGATCACCCTCACCGCGACCGGCTCCGCACCGGTCCGCTGGTCCGCGTCCACGGGAGCCGGCTGGCTCTACCTCAGCCGGTCGTCGGGAACGCTGCGGCCCGGCGAGTCGTCGACGGTCAAGGTGTACGTCGACCAGCTGCGCGAGCCGTCCGGCCCGTGGAGCGCGCAGGTGGCGGTCTCACCCGTCGGAGCCGTCGTCTCCATCAAGGGCCACGGCGCCGCGGCCGGCCCCTCCGCACCGCGCCCCCGCCCCGGCACCCCCGGCGACCCGACCCCGAACCGCCCGGACCCGGCCCCCACGGCCTCCGCTCCCGCGGATCCCGCGCCGGGCGACCCGCCCCCGTCCTCGCCCGGCCCGGACCCCACGCCCACCCCGACGGCCCCCGCCGACCCGGCGAGCACGCCTCCGCCGCCCGCCTACGGCGACCCGGGCCCGGCCACGCCGTAGGCCGCCGGCCCCGCCCGCGGCCTGCCCGGGAAGCCGCCGCCCGGAGCCGCTCGGAGCTGCCCGGAACCGTTCAGCCGACGGGGCCCGCGGGGTCTGCGGGGCCTGTGGGGTCCGCGGGGCCTGTGGGGTCCGCCGGGTGCGGGGCGAACAGCGGCAGCCGCGAGGCCAGCCGCTGCTCGCACAGCTCGACCAGACGGTCGTAGCCGGCCTTGCCCATCAGCTCGGTCAGCTCCGCCCGGTAGGAGACGTACACCGGCTCGCCCGCGCCGTGCGCCGAGGCCGCCGACGTGCACCACCAGTGCAGGTCGTGGCCGCCCGGACCCCAGCCGCGACGGTCGTACTCGCCGATCGACACCTGCAGCACGCGCGTGTCGTCGGGCCGGTCGATCCACTCGTAGGTCCGCCGGATCGGCAGCTGCCAGCACACGTCCGGCTTGGTCTCCAGCGGCTCGCGGCCCTCGCGCAGGGCGAGGATGTGCAGCGAGCAGCCCATGCCGCCCGGGAAGCCGGGCCGGTTCTGGAAGATGCAGGAGCCCTGGAAGGGGCGGGTCTGGCGCTCGCCGTCCTCGTCCTCGGAGACCCAGCCGTTCGCGGTGCCCTCGGCGTGGTGCTGCCAGATGTCCGGCGTGAGCCGCGCCACGTGCCCGGCGACCCGCTTCTCGTCGTCCTCGTCGGAGAAGTGCGCCCCCAGCGTGCAGCACCCGTCGTCCGCGCGGCCCGCCTGGATGCCCTGGCAGCCGCTGCCGAAGATGCAGTTCCAGCGAGAGGTCAGCCAGGTCAGGTCGCAGCGGAAGACCTGCTCCTCGTCCGCCGGGTCGGGGAACTCCACCCACGCGCGGGCGAAGTCGAGACCCCTCTCGTCGTCCACCGGGGCCACCGGCGCCGCTCCCGGCGTCCCCGGCGCTGCGTCCGCCCGCGAAGGGACCTCGGCCGCTTTGCCCTTCTCGGTGAGCTTGGCCGCCTTTTCGTCCTTCGCCTTTTTCGTCTTTGGCACGCGACCAGGGTATGACGCCCCGGGCCGCTCGCGGGACGACCGCGGGGAGGGGCGGACGGCGGCGCCGGCAGTAGCGTTCTCCTCCATGAGACTCGGTGTCCTCGACGTGGGATCGAACACGGTGCATCTGCTGGTGGTGGACGCGCACCCGGGCGCGTGCCCGCTGCCCGCGCACTCGTACAAGGTGGAACTGCGCCTCGCCCAGCTCCTGGACGACGGCGGAGCGATCGGTCCCAAGGGCGTCGACCGGCTGGTCGCGGTCGTCCGGCAGGCGCTCCGGGCCGCCGAGGACCAGGGCGTCGAGGAGCTGCTGCCGTTCGCGACCTCCGCCGTGCGCGACGCCGTCAACGCCGACGACGTCCTCACGCGCGTGCGGCGGGAGACCGGCGTCGAGCTGCAGGTCCTCTCCGGCGCCGAGGAGGCCCGGCTCACCTTCCTCGCCGTCCGGCGCTGGTTCGGCTGGTCGGCCGGGAAGCTGCTCGTGCTGGACATCGGCGGCGGCTCCCTGGAGATCGCCTACGGCATGGACGAGGAACCCGACGCCGCCGTGTCGCTGCCGCTGGGCGCCGGACGCCTCACCGCGGCCCGGCTGCCCGGCGACCCGCCCGACCCGGAGGACGTCCGCGCGCTGCGCCGCCACGTCCGTGCGCAGATCGCCCGTACGGTCGGCGAGTTCAGCCGCTTCGGCGCCCCCGACCACGCCGTGGCCACCTCCAAGACCTTCAAGCAGCTCGCCCGCATCGCCGGCGCCGCCCGCTCCGCCGAGGGCCTGTACGTGCAGCGCGAGCTGAAGCGCGAGTCCCTGGAGGGCTGGGTGCCCCGCCTGGCCGGCATGACCGTCGCCGAGCGCGCCGAGCTGCCGGGCGTCTCGGCGGGCAGGGCCGCCCAGCTGCTGGCGGGCGCCCTGGTGGCCGAGGGCGCGATGGACCTGTTCCGCCTGGAGAGGGTGGAGATATGCCCCTGGGCCCTCAGGGAGGGCGTGATCCTGCGGCGTCTGGACCACCTGGGCCCGCAGTGAGGGCGCGGGGTGCGCTATGGCGAACACCACAACGGCCAGGAGACACCCGGCCCCACCCCCACCGCACCCCGTAACCTGTCCCTCGTGGCAGAACCAAGGGACGTGGTCCGCATCCCGGACGCGAAGGTCGCCCTGTCGACGGCCTCGGTCTACCCGGAGTCCACGGCGACGGCCTTCGAGATCGCCGCGCGCCTCGGATACGACGGGGTCGAGGTCATGGTGTGGACCGACCCGGTGAGCCAGGACATCGAAGCCCTGCGCCGCCTCTCCGACTACCACCGGATCCCGATCCTGGCCGTGCACGCCCCCTGCCTGCTCATCACGCAGCGCGTGTGGTCCACCGACCCCTGGACCAAGCTCCAGCGGGCCCGGGCGGCGGCCGAGAAGCTCGGCGCGGGCACCGTCGTCGTCCATCCCCCCTTCCGCTGGCAGCGGCAGTACGCCCGGGACTTCGTCACCGGGATCCGGCGGATGGCGGACGAGACGGACGTGCGGTTCGCCGTCGAGAACATGTACCCCTGGCGCTACCGCGACCGCGAGATGCTCGCCTACGCCCCCGACTGGGACGTGACGAGGGAGGACTACCGGCACTTCACGATCGATCTCAGCCACACCGCGACGGCCCGCGCCGACGCGCTGGAGATGATCGACCGCATGGGGGACCGCCTCGGCCACGTCCACCTCGCCGACGGCCGCGGCTCGGCCAAGGACGAGCACCTGGTGCCCGGCCGCGGCACCCAGCCCTGCGCCGAAGTGCTGGAACGCCTCGCCCTGAACGGCTTCGACGGCCACGTCGTCGTCGAGGTCAACACCCGCCGCGCCATGTCCGCCGCCGAGCGGGAGGCCGACCTGGCCGAGGCGCTGGCCTTCGCCCGCCTGCACCTGGCCTCGCCGGTGCGGGTGCCGCGGCGATGACCGAGACCGCTCCCCGCCGCCGGGGACGTCCCTCCCGCGAGCGGTCCGCCGACGCCCCGGCCACCCGCGACCGCATCCTCGAGGCCGCGCGTGAGGAGTTCTCCGCGCGCGGCTACGACAGGACGTCCGTGCGCGGCATCGCCAAGGCGGCCGGAGTGGACCCGGCACTCGTGCACCACTACTTCGGCACCAAGGAGCAGGTCTTCGAGGCGGCCATCGCCCTGGCCTTCGCGCCCGTCATGGAGGCGCCGAGGACGGTCGAGGAGGGGCCGCTCGACGGTGTGGGGGAGCGCCTGACCCGCTTCGTCCTCGGCGTCTGGGAGAACCCGGCGACCCGCGCGCCCCTGCTCGCGATCGTCCGCTCCGCCGTCAACAACGACACCGCCGCCGCCGTCTTCCGCCGCATCATCGCCACCCAGGTGCTGCGCCGCCTCGCGGTACGGCTGGAACTGCCGGACGCCGAACTGCGCGCCGAGCTCGCGGCCGCCCAGCTCGTCGGCACCGCCATGCTGCGGTACGTCATCAAGGTCGAGCCGCTGGCCTCGGCGGACCCCGAGCAGATCGTCGCGCGGCTGGCGCCGGTGGTGCAGGGGCACCTGACCGGACCCTGAGCGCCCGGCGCGGCGGCCACCCGGCCGCCCCGGCCGCACGGGCCCCGGCAGGTGAGACATGTGTTCCGAGATGCGGACACGCTGTCCGCTCCCTGGATGACCGGCGTACGCTCGGTGACAGTCACGACCCTGTCAGCGCTCTCTGGCAGAACTCTCCGAAGGAGCGAGCGACGATGCCCGAGCTGAGGTCCCGCACAGTCACCCACGGCCGCAACATGGCGGGCGCCCGCGCCCTGATGCGCGCCTCCGGTGTACCCGGTGCGGACATCGGCCGGAAGCCGATCATCGCGGTCGCCAACAGCTTCACGGAGTTCGTGCCCGGCCACACCCACCTGGCGCCGGTCGGCCGGATCGTCAGCGAGGCCGTCAAGGAGGCCGGCGGCATCCCGCGCGAGTTCAACACGATCGCCGTCGACGACGGCATCGCCATGGGCCACGGCGGCATGCTGTACTCCCTGCCCTCCCGCGACCTGATCGCGGACAGCGTGGAGTACATGGTCGAGGCCCACTGCGCCGACGCCCTGATCTGCATCTCCAACTGCGACAAGATCACGCCGGGCATGCTGAACGCGGCCCTGCGCCTGAACATCCCGACGGTGTTCGTCTCCGGCGGCCCGATGGAGGCCGGCCGCGCCACCCTCGTCGACGGCACGGTCCGCACGCTGGACCTGATCGACGCGATGGTGGAGGCCGCCAACGACCAGGTCTCCGACGCGGACGTCCTGCGCATCGAGGAGAACGCCTGCCCGACCTGCGGCTCCTGCTCCGGCATGTTCACCGCCAACTCGATGAACTGCCTCACCGAGGCCATCGGCCTGTCCCTGCCCGGCAACGGCTCGGTCCTGGCCACCCACACGGCCCGCAGGGCGCTCTACGAGAACGCGGCCCGCACGGTGATGGACCTCACCCGCCGCTACTACGAGCAGGACGACGACTCGGTCCTGCCCCGCTCCATCGCCACCTTCCAGGCGTTCGAGAACGCGATGGCGCTGGACATCGCCATGGGCGGCTCCACCAACACGATCCTGCACCTGCTGGCCGCCGCCCAGGAGGCGGGCGTCCCCTTCGGTCTGACCGAGATCGACGCCCTGTCCCGTCGCGTGCCCTGCCTGGCGAAGGTCGCGCCGAACGTCGCGAAGACCCGCACGTACTACATGGAGGACGTGCACCGCGCCGGCGGCATCCCCGCCCTGCTGGGCGAGCTGCACCGCGCGGGCCTGCTCAACGAGGACGTCCACGCGGTGCACAGCCCGTCCCTGGCGGACTGGCTGAAGACCTGGGACATCCGCGGCGGCTCGCCCTCCCCCGAGGCCGTCGAACTGTGGCACGCCGCCCCCGGCTGCGTCCGCTCCGCGGAGGCCTTCTCCCAGTCCGAGCGCTGGGAGTCCCTGGACGAGGACGCCGAGAACGGCTGCATCCGCTCCGCCGAGCACGCCTACTCCGAGGACGGCGGCCTGGCGGTGCTGCGCGGCAACCTCGCCGTGGACGGCTGCGTGGTCAAGACGGCCGGCGTCGACGAGTCCATCTGGACCTTCGAGGGCCCGGCGGTCGTCTGCGAGTCGCAGGAGGAGGCCGTCGAGAAGATCCTGACCAAGCAGGTCGAGGAGGGCGACGTCGTCGTCATCCGCTACGAGGGCCCCAAGGGCGGCCCCGGCATGCAGGAGATGCTCTACCCGACCTCGTACCTCAAGAGCCGCGGCCTCGGAAAGGCCTGCGCGCTGATCACCGACGGCCGCTTCTCCGGCGGCACGTCCGGCCTGTCCATCGGCCACGCCTCCCCGGAGGCCGCCTCGGGCGGCACGATCGCCCTGGTCGAGGACGGCGACCGCATCCGCATCGACATCCCGAACCGCTCGATCGACCTCCTCGTCGACGACGCCGAACTGGCCCGCCGTGAGCAGGCGCTGGGCGGGGTGTACGCCCCCAGGAACCGCGACCGCAAGGTCTCGGCGGCCCTGCGCGCGTACGCGGCGATGGCGACCAGCGCGGACAAGGGCGCCGTGCGGGACGTGTCGAAGCTGGGCTGACCCGCCCTCCGCCGCACGGGGCCGCCTCCTGCCTTCCGCGGGGGCGGCCTTCCGCCTTCCGGCGGGGGCGGCCTTCCGCGGGACCCGCGTGCCCTCGGCGCGTCCCCGCCCGCGGCCTACCAGGCCGACGGGTCGCGGGCGTCCAGGGCGAAGACGGTGCCGTCGGGGGCGGTGGCGTGGACGCGGCCGCCGGCGAGGACGGGTCCGGGCAGGGCGGCCGCGACCCGGTCGGAGGCGGAGCCGAGCCGGGGCGGGGTCTGGCCGAGGAGCCTCCCCTTCCCTGCGTCGACGGCGAGCAGCCGCCCGTCGGGCGCGGAGACGTACACGTGCCGGCCGTCGGTGACCGGCGCGGAGCCCCGCAGCACGGCCGTCTCCAGGCGCCAGCGCTGCTTCCCGGCCGTCATGTCGACGGCCACCAGCGATCCACCGGTCCCCATGAGGTGGACGAGGTCCCCGTGCACGGTGCCGTGGGCCTGCTCCAGCGGGACGGGCAGCTCCACCCGCCGGGTCGCTCCGGTCCCGGGGGTGTGGCGGACCACGGCCGTCGCCCGGCCGTAGACCGCGTCGAGCGCGAGGAGGTGGACGGACCCGTCGGACCCGTCGGACCCGTCGGACCCGCCCGCCGCGCCGAGCGGTTCCAGGGAACCCGGCAGGCGGACGTCCCACCGCACGGCGCCCGAGTCCGGGTCCACGGCCGTGAGCCGGGTGCTCGAACCGTCGTCGGAGGTGCTCGCCGCGTACGCCGCCGCAGCACCGGGGAAGGAGGCGAAGTACGGCACCCGGTGGCCCGGTATCCGACGGCTCCACCGCGTGTCGCCCGTGGCGCCGTCCACGCCGGTGACCGTCCCGTCGGCGGCGGTGAGCAGGAGCGTGTCCCCGGCGCGGGCCAGACCGCTGTACGCGGGCACCTCCCGCCGCCAGCGCGGCTCGCCGTCGGCGGGGTCGAGCGCCTCCAGCCGGCGCCCGCCGTCCGCCGGGAGCTGTACGAGACCGCCCGACAGCACCGGCGGCCCGCCGCTGCGGCTCCCGGCGACGGTGCGCCGCCACCGCACGTGCCCGTCGGCCGGGTCGAGCGCGAAGACCATCCCGGGCTGCCCGCACAGCAGCGTCCCCCGCGCGTGGGAGCACCGGGGCGTGCTCCCCTTCGACGCCGGCACCGTCTCCCACGCGCCGGAACCGGCCGGCGCGGCGCGCGGGCCGCTCCGCGGCGCCGGGTCCGCGCCGTCGGACAGCCGGGCCGCCACCAGCACGCCGACGAGGGCCAGGGCGAGCGCCCCGGCCACGAACACCGTCCGCCTGCCGGGGCGCCCGGGGCGCCGCGGCCCGGGCGCCCCGGCGCCGGGCCCCGCTTCGGGCGCCCCGGCGCGGGGCTCCGGCCGGGGTCCCGGCGCGTCACCCGTGCGCTGCGCCGGTATGAACGCCTGCGTGTCGTACGAGGCCGCCACCGACCGCAGCTCGCGCATCAGCTCGTCCGGCGAGGGCCGGTCCCCGGGCTCCTTGGCGAGGCAGCGCAGGATCAGCGGCGCCAGTTCCACGGGCACGCCGGTCAGGTCCGGCTCGTCGTGCACGACCTGGTAGGCGACGACGTACGGGCTGTCGGAGTCGAACGGCCCGCTGCCCGTGGCCGCGTGCACCATCACCGACCCGAGCGCGAAGACGTCGGCGGCGGGCCCCACCTCCCGGGGCCGCCGGAACTGCTCGGGGGCCATGAACGGCGGAGTGCCGATCAACTTCCCCGTCTCGGTGCGCAGTTCGCTGTCCTTGGGCCGGGAGATGCCGAAGTCGATGACCTTGGGCCCGTCCTCGGCGAGCAGTACGTTGCTCGGCTTCAGGTCCCGGTGCACGACCCCGACGCGGTGGATGTCGCGCAGCGCCTCCGCGAGCCCGGCCATCAGCCGGCGCAACTGGGCCGGGGTCATCGGCCCGTTCCGCTTCACGTGCTCGGCGAGCGTCGGGCCCGGAATGAACAAGGTGGCCATCCAGGGCCGCCCGGACTCGGGATCGGCGTCGACCACCGACGCGGTGAAGGCGCCGCTGACCTTCCGCGCCGCGGCCACCTCCTGCCGGAACCGGCCCCTGAACTCGGGGTCCTTGGCGAACTCGGCGTGCACGACCTTCACCGCGAGCTTCATCCCGGAGGTGCTGCGGGCCAGGTGCACCACGCCCATGCCACCCGACCCCAGACAGGACTCCAGACGGTAGTGACCGGCGTACTCGGGAAGTTCCGCTTCCGCGCCCGCTCCGGCGTTTTGCTGTGGCGCCATGGGACCACCCCCGTGCTGTTCGTCCGCGCGCGCGACGCACGGAGCCTAATCGATGACCCGTACGCGACAGAGGCGGCTCGCCAGCGCGCATGTTCCACGAACGAACAGGTGTGCATGGTGTGTTTTCGGGGAATGAACGGGGCCCCATGATCGTCATGGGGATGCAACGGGGGAGGTTCTTCATGTCGGTCGACCATGTCGAAGAGGCCGGGGGCGCGGACGGGACGGAGGCCGTCACCACGGCGGCGACGGCCACGGCCCTGCGCTACTACTCGGTCGCGCCGGGCGTCCGTCTCAACGTCCGCAGCGGCCCCGGCACCGGCTACACCGTCGTGCGCGTGCTGCCCGAGGGCGCCAAGGTGGCGATCTTCTGCCAGTCGCCGGGCACCTCGGTCACGGGCCCGTACGGGACGAGCAACATCTGGGACAACATCGACGACGGCGCGTACGTGGCGGACGCGTACGTGGACACCGGGAGCGACGGCTACGTCCGCCCGCGCTGCTCCTGACCGTCACCACCCGGGGACGCGCGTGTCCGCGGACGCGCGCGTCCCCTGACCGCGGACACCTTCCGGCCCGGCCCCGCCCGGGCGGGCCGGAAGACGCCCGCGCGGTCCGCCCGGCACCTCCTCGCAACCGCGCCGGCGGGGGCGCGTACGGGGCGGACGCGCACGTGGACACCGGGAGCGACGGCCGGGTCCGCCCGTGCCGCCCCGGATCACCACCGCCCGGCCGGGGACGGCGCCGGGGCCATAATCGACCCGTGAGCGACGAGAACGGCACCCCGGACACCCCCGGGGGCTCCACGGGCCCGCGCCCCGAGCCCCTCCGCTTCTTCGGCACCACCTGGGTGCACCACGACGGCGGCTACGCCGCCCGCCGCGTCGCCGCGGCCGCCGGCTCGCTCGCCGCGGCCGCCGTCTCCTGCCTCGTCCTGCGCGTCGCCTACGACGGTCTGCGGATCGCCGGCGTCGGCGGCTTCGTCACGCTGCTCATGATCGTGATGTTCGCCGTCTGCAGCGCGCTCGCCTTCCGCCACACCTGGGACGCCTTCACCCGCCGCCCCGACCCCGGCCGCCGGGACTCCCTCCGCGGTCTGCTGGCCGTCGGCTTCGTCGGCTCCCTGCTGGCGTACTTCTTCCGCTCCCTCGTCGAGGCCCCCGGCGAGAAGCTCCACCGCCAGGAGTACGACACGGCCCGCGAGGAGCACGAGAAGCGCGTCACCCGCCGTTCGGGCAACCCGTCGAAGAAGCGCCGCCGCTCCTGACCCGGCGGGCCGCTCGCCCGGGGCGACGGCGACGCCCGCCCCCTCACCGGCACCTCCCTCGGCCTCCTCGCCCACGCCCGGGCCCGGCACCGGACCGGCCCCGTCCACTCCGTTGCGCAGGCCGCGCGCGTGCTGCGCCCGGCCGGCGCGCCCGCCCCACGGCAGAACACCGACGCCCCCGGCGCGCCGTGGATCGCCGGGCCGGCCGACCGCATCGCCCGCCACTTCGGCGCGCCCCTCCCCGCCGGCCTGCCGGCCTACCGGCCTGCCGGCCTACCGGCCTGCCGGCCTACCGGCCTACCGGCCGCCTCGGCTTCGCCCGCCGGGGGATCCGCCGGAGCCCCGCGTTCCGGCCGGCACCCGCCTCGCCGACGTCGGCGGCCACCCGTCCTCGGCGGCCCACGGCCGGGAGGCCGGCGCAGCCCTCCCCGCCGGGGAGCGCGAGCACCTGCCGGCGGTCTTCCCGGACGGAGTCGTCGAAGAGGTCCACGACGCCGTCCTGCTCCTCGCCCCCGCCCCGCTTGACGCGACCCACCCCCGGGAGGATTATTCATCACATGATGAATTACTCCTTCGTCCCACCCCCCGCGGCGGCGGACCCGGCCCCCGCCCCCGCGATCCGCGCCGAGAACCTCACCGTCGTCCGAGGCCCCCGCACGGTCCTGCGCGGCCTCGGCTTCACCGTCCCGCGCGGCCGGATCACCGGCCTCCTCGGCCCCTCCGGCTGCGGCAAGTCCACCCTCATGCGCGCGATCGTCGGCACCCAGGCCAAGGTCGCCGGCACCCTGGACGTCCTCGGCCGCCCCGCCGGCCACCCCGCCCTGCGCGCCCGCATCGGCTACGTCACCCAGTCGCCCTCCGTCTACGACGACCTGACGGTGCGTCAGAACCTGGACTACTTCGCCGCGGTCCTCGACCCGGGCCGGGCATCGGCCGGCCGCCGCCGGGAACACGTCACCCGGGCCATCGCCGACGTCGACCTCACCCACCACGCCGACACCCTGGCCGGCAACCTCTCCGGAGGGCAGCGCAGCCGCGTCTCCCTGGCCGTCGCCCTCCTCGGTGCCCCCGAACTCCTCGTCCTCGACGAGCCGACGGTCGGCCTGGACCCGGTCCTGCGCCGCGACCTGTGGAACCTCTTCCACACCATCGCGGCCGACCGCGGCGCCACCCTCCTGGTCTCCTCCCACGTCATGGACGAGGCCGAGCGCTGCCACCGCCTCCTCCTCATGCGCGAGGGCGAGATCCTCGCCGAGGACACCCCCGACGCCCTGCGCGCCCGCACCGGCTCCGAGACGGTCGAGGCGGCCTTCCTGCACCTGGTGGACGAGGCGGTCGCGGCAGGCCGCGCGAAGGAGACCACGCGATGAGCACCACGGCCACGACGACCCCGCCCGCCCCGACGAGCGCTCTGAACGCCTCCCGCGCCACCGCCACCGCGATCCGCGTGCTGCGCCAGCTCCGCCACGACCCGCGCACCGTCGCGCTGATGATCCTCATCCCCTGCGTGATGCTGTTCCTGCTGCGCTACGTCTTCGACGGCAGCCCCCGCACCTTCGACAGCACCGGCGCCTCCCTGCTCGGGATCTTCCCGCTGATCACGATGTTCCTGGTGACCTCGATCGCCACCCTGCGCGAACGCACCTCCGGCACCCTGGAACGCCTCCTCGCCATGCCCCTCGGCAAGGCCGACCTCATAGCCGGCTACGCCTTGGCCTTCGGCGCCCTCGCGATCGTGCAGTCGGCCCTCGCCACCGGCCTGGCGGTCTGGTTCCTCGGCCTGGACGTCACCGGCTCCCCGTGGCTCCTCCTCGTGGTCGCCCTGCTCGACGCGCTCCTCGGCACGGCCCTCGGCCTCTTCGTCTCGGCCTTCGCGGCCTCGGAATTCCAGGCGGTCCAGTTCATGCCGGCGGTGATCTTCCCCCAGCTCCTCCTGTGCGGCCTGTTCACCCCGCGCGACGCCATGCACCCGGTCCTCGAGGCGATCTCCGACGCCCTCCCCATGTCCTACGCCGTCGACGGCATGAACGAGGTCCTCCACCACACGGACATGACCGCCGCCTTCCTGCGGGACGCCCTGATCGTCGCGGGCTGCGCCCTGCTGGTCCTGGTCCTGGGCGCGGCGACGCTGCGCAGGCGCACGGCCTGAGCCCGGCTCCCCGCCCCGGCTCCCTGCCCCGGGCGCCCACCGCCGTTCCGTTCCGCCCACCGGACACCCGGCCCGCCCCCGCGTCCCGAGTGCGAGGATGGCCCCGGACGACGCAACCTCCGGAGGACACCCCAGCCATGACCCAGAAAGTCGCAGTCCTCGGCACCGGCAAGATCGGCGAAGCCCTGCTCAGCGGAATGATCCGGGCCGGCTGGGCACCGGCCGACCTCCTGGTCACCGCCCGCCGCCGGGAACGCGCCGACGAACTCCGCACCCGCTACGGAGTCACCCCGGTCGGCAACCCGGAAGCCGCCAAGACCGCCGACACCCTGATCCTCACGGTCAAACCGCAGGACATGGGCGCCCTCCTCGACGAACTCGCCCCCCACGTCCCGGCCGGCCGCCTGGTCGTCAGCGGAGCCGCGGGCATCACCACCTCCTTCATCGAGGACCGCCTCGCCGCCGGCACCCCGGTGGTCCGCGTCATGACGAACACCCCCGCTCTCGTCGACGAGGCGATGTCCGTCATCTCCGCCGGCAGCCACGCCAGCGCCGAACACCTCGCCCACACCGAGGAGATCTTCGGCGCCGTCGGCAAGACGCTGCGCGTCCCCGAGTCCCAGCAGGACGCCTGCACCGCCCTCTCCGGCTCCGGCCCCGCGTACTTCTTCTACCTGGTCGAAGCCATGACGGACGCCGGCATCCTCCTCGGCCTGCCCCGCGACAAGGCCCACGACCTGATCGTCCAGTCGGCGATCGGCGCCGCCACGATGCTCCGCGACAGCGGCGAGCACCCGGTCAGGCTCCGCGAGAACGTCACCTCCCCCGCCGGCACCACCATCAACGCCATCCGCGAACTGGAGAACCACGGCGTCCGGGCCGCCCTCATCGCCGCCCTGGAAGCCGCCCGCGACCGCAGCCGCGAACTGGCCTCCGGCAAGAAGGACTGATCCCGCCCCGGGGGCGGCCCCTCACGCACCCGCCGCGTCCACGACCTCCTTCGCGGTCACCACACGCGCGAACCCGCCCCCGTGCAGCGACACCGCCGACGCCTGCGCCACCTCGTCCGCGCTCCGCCGCCAGCCGAACGGCCCCTCCAGATCGAAGGTGTGGGTCGCGTCGAACGCGACCACCACGTCGTACCCCAGGTTCCCGCCCATCCGCGCCGTCGTCTCCACGCACATGTTGGTCTGGATCCCGGCCAGCACCACCTGCGCGATCCCCCGCGCCCGCAGCCAGGCGTCCAGGTCCGGCGCCCCGTAGAAGGCCGAGTTCACGCTCTTCGTCACCAGCAGCTCGGCCCCGGCGGCCCCCTTCCCGCGCCGCCGCTCCACGTACTCCTTGAACCCGTTGCCCTCGTACCCCGGCCGCAACGGCGACTCCGGCAGCACGGAGTCGTGCCGCACGAAGACGACCGGCCGCCCCGTCCCCTGCCACACGTCGATGAGCCAGGCGATGTTGTCATCGGCCCCCGGATTGTTCCGCGGCCCCCAGAAGTCCACCTCCTCGAAGCCCTTCTGCACGTCGACGACCACCAGCGCTGCGTTCTCCGCGATCTGCATGCCCACGATCCTGCCGCCGCCCGGCCCACCGCCCCAGGGGTACAGAAGCCAGCGACCGATGGTTTACTGCCACCCGTGAGCCGCCGCCCGTACCGCGTGGCCCTCCTCGCCTTCCCCGGCGTCCGCGCCTTCGACGTCTCGGTGATCACCGAGGTCTGGGGCACCGACCGCACCCACCGCGGCGTCCCCGCCTTCGACCTGCGCCGGGCCGGCGTCGACACCGCGCCCGTCCCGATGCGCGGCGGCCTCACCCTCCTCCCCGACCGCACCCTCACCTGGCTGGACCGGGCCGACCTGATCGTCGTCCCCGGCCTGGACGACCACCTCACCCCCGCGCCGGCGCCCGTCCTGGACGCCCTGCGCCGCGCCCACGCCCGCGGCACCACCCTCGCCGCCCTGTGCGGCGGCGCCTTCACCCTCGCCCAGGCCGGCCTCCTCGACGGCCGCCGCGCCGTCACCCACTGGGACCTCGTCGACCTCCTGCGGGCCCACCACCCCCGCGTCACCGTCGTCCCCGACGCCCTCTTCATCGAGGACGGCGCCGTCTGGACCGCGGCCGGCACCGCCGCCGGCATCGACCTCTGCCTCCACCTCGTCCGCCTGGCCCACGGCGCCGAGGCCGCCGCCACCATCGCCCGCTCCATGGTCACGGCCCCCTTCCGCACCGGAACCCAGGCACAGTTCATCGAGCACCCCACCCCCCGCGCGGACCGCGACGCCGACGCCTTGGCCGCCGTACGCGAACACGCCCTGCGCCACCTGCGTGAACCGCTCACGGTCGCCGGCCTGGCCGCCCGGGCGGGCATGTCCCCGCGCACCTTCGCCCGCCGTTTCACCGCGCAGACGGGCACCACGCCCCTGCGCTGGCTGCTCGACCAGCGCGTCGCCGCCGCCCAGCGGCTCCTGGAACGCACCGACCTGCCCATGCCCGAGGTCGCCCGCCGCGCGGGCTTCGGCAGCGAGGTCACGATGCGCCAGCACTTCGCGTCGCGCCTCGCCACCAGCCCGCGCGCCTACCGGGCGGCGTTCGGCACGGCATCCGCGCCGGACACGGCCGGCAGCAGCCCGATCGCGCGATAGGCGGCGTCCACGACCGGCCGCGCCATGGCCCGCGCCCGCTCGGCCCCGTCCCGCAGCACCCCCTCCACGTGGCCGGGGTCCGCGCACAACTCCTTGTGCCTCTCCTGCACGGGCCTGAGCACCTCGACCACGGCCTCCGCGGTGTCCTTCTTCAGGGCCCCGTACGACGTGTACGCACCGCTCAGGTCCGCGGGGTCCCGGCCCGTACAGGCCGCGAGGATCTCCAGCAGGTTCGACACCCCCGGCCGCGCCGCCCGGTCGTGGGCGACGTCCCGGCCGCTGTCGGTCACGGCCCGCATGACCTTCTTCCGCACCACGTCCGGCTCGTCGAGCAGATAGACGATCCCCGGCCCGACAGCGTCGCTCTTGCCCATCTTCGACGTCGGCTCCTGCAGGTTCATCACCCGGGCCGCCACCGGCGGATGCGTGGCCCGCGGCACCACGAACGTGTGCCCGTAGCGCTGGTTGAACCGCACGGCGAGATCCCGCGTCAGCTCCACGTGCTGGGCCTGGTCGTCCCCGACCGGCACCTCGTCCGTCCCGTAGGCCAGGATGTCCGCCGCCATCAGCACGGGGTACGTCAGCAACGACAGCCGCACGCTCCCGCCCCGCGCCCGCTCACGCGCGGCCTTCTCCTTGTACTGGATCATCCGCCGCATCTCCCCGTCGGTGGCGACGCACTCCAGCACGTACGACAACCGGGTGTGCTCGTCGACATGGCTCTGCACGAACACGGTGCACAGCCGCGGATCGAGCCCGGCCGCCAGCAGCAGCGACGCCGCCTGTCGACTGAGCCGGCGCACCCTGGCCGGATCGTGGTCCACCGTCAGCGCGTGCAGATCGACGATGCAGAACAGCGCGTCGGACCGGTGCTGATCGACGGCGGCCCACCGTCGCATGGCCCCCAGGTAGTTCCCCAGCGTCAGATGCCCGGTCGGCTTGACCCCGCTGAAGACCCGCTTCATGTCCCACCTCCTGCTCGGGGCCGCCACCACCGGCGGCCGGCTCCTGGAGGGAGACACGGAAACGGCCGCCGAGGGCGGCGGCCGTTGGTGCACACGTGTGTCCGGCCGCCGTCAGGCGGCCCACCACTGCAGGGTGCACGTATGCGTCGTCATGCAGGTCAGAGTACGCCTCCCGGTGCTCGTCCGGAGGGAGGTTGACACGGCTCGGACCGATCCGTAAGGTACCCCGAGTTGTCCGACGTGAGCGCCGACTCCGGTCGGTCCCCGGACAGCCATTCCGCACGTACCAGCCACCATTCGACGACAGTCGTCCGTCTGCCGTCGTGTATTCGGCATGCGTATTCGCGAAATGAGGAATCCGCGTCCGAAAGGACGCAGCCCCCGATTGGCTTCGGGAGCGGGGAATCCGCTAAAGTCTCACTCGTCGGAACGGCCCAACAGCCGTGACGGCAACCCCCTTCTGACTGGGGATCAGGCCGAAAGGATCTGATAGAGTCGGAAGCGCCGGAAAGGGAAACGCGGAAGCGGGAACCTGGAAAGCACCGAGGAAATCGGATCGGAAAGATCTGGTAGAGTCGGAGACGCAAG
>NZ_JBFATO010000054.1:0-35919 GCF_040678355.1 Streptomyces sp. NPDC052701 | reverse complement strand
GCCATGGGCCACCCCCAGCTGGCGACCGACACCTCCCGGGTGCGGCGCGCCCCGGCCGACTCCGAGCGGAGCCGGGTCTGGCCGGGGCGGACGTCTCACGGGGCGACGGCGCGTTCCGGACCGGACGGCGCTCGCCGGCGTCATGTACGTGCTGCGGACCGGTGTCGCCCCGCGCGATGTCCCCGCGGAGACGGCGGGCTGCTCCCAGGGGGCGGCCCGGCGTACCGGTCCGTTGACGAATGTGACGTCCCGCGTGGCCGGAGTCCTCATCGGGTCCGTTCCGCCGCTCGCCCCCGCAGGGGGACGGCCCCGGTGAACCGCACCGGAGCCGCCCGTCCCGTGTCCTTCCCGTCCGGGGGCGCGCCCGCGTCCGGATCAGCTCTGCTGCTTCCGGCCCTGCTTCATCGCCTCGTCCGTCACGTCGGCCACCTGACCGGCCGGCGGAGCGTCCGCCTCGACCTCGGTGCCGAAGTCGGAGTAATTCATCACCATGGTCATCTTGATCTGCTGCGGCGAGGCGCTGTCGTCCGGCTTCGCGCTGGCGGAGGCCGGGGTCTTGACCGTCATGTCGAGCTGCTGGCGACGCAGCCGCCCGTCGCCGTCGAGCCAGACGTGCATCGGCAGCGTCGAACCGACCTGCTGGCGCATCCGGGCGCCGCCCGGCAGCTTGGCGAGGTCCACCGACACCTTGTAGTGGGTGGTGTCCACGCCGTCGATCTTCTCCTCGCCGACCTTGGCGACGTCCTTGTCGGTGATCGCCTTGGCGTAGGCGGCCGACTGAGCCGGGTCACCGATCTGCTGGCCGTTCATGTCCAGCGACTGCGCGGCCTTCTTCAGGTCTATCTTCATCCAGGCTTTGCCGCCCTGGACCTTCTGCCCGGGCACCTTCTGGTAGAGGACCTGGTCGACCACGCGCTGCTCGATGCTCTTGCCCCCGGCGGTGATGGTCATGACGCTGTCGCCCTCTTGGAAGTCGAGCGCGCCCTTGCCGTCGGTCGTGATCGACTTGCCCTGTGCGGAGAGCTTCATGTTGATCGTCGTCCTGGCCGTCTCGGCCTCGGCCGTCTTGTCGTAGGCGGCCCGCACCTGCGCGGTGCCCTGCTCTCGGGCCCCCGCGCCGCCGCTCGCGCTCGATACGGCACCGGCCTTCCCCGACTTCGGCTCGTCGTCGCCACCGCAGCCCGTCAGAACGACGCTCCCCATGAGGGCGGCCACACCGATCGCGCTCGCCTTCATCCCCCTGCTACGCATATGAATCCTCATTTCCTCAACGGTCTCAGCCCACTGCGGCCCGGCGGCTGTCTGCCGTCCCGGATGCCCAAGGCTTGTGCGGACACACGCTTTCCCGCGCAGCATTGGCGCGAGTCGGCAGCATCTCCAGGTCGCGCGCGACCAATTTGAGACGACCCCGGCTCACGCACGAATGGACCGGGCAGCCGGGGGAACACACGGCCGCCTTCGCGGGCACTGGGCCTCACGACCGGGGCCCGGTGACGCGATGGAACCCACCTCCAACCACCGGACTCCGGCCCGCACTTCGACGCTCCGCGCCACCCCTGCCCCGGCCCCGGCTGCACGTTCCGCCTTCGACGCCTTCGTGGAGGCGCTGCCCGAAAAGACCCTGAACGCGAGGCACGTGCCCAACTGCTGTGGGCCGTCCTGCACGGGACCTCCGCCCCGTCGGCGACCGGCCGCATCCCGGCACACGGCGCGAAGCGGCGGTTGGACCTGCTACCTGCTCATCGAAGGGTTCGCCCCGAGCGCCTGAAGGGTGTTGCAGAAGGCCGTGCGCGGGGCGTTTCCGTTGCGTGGCCGGGGTGTTGAGGGCCGGGCGGGTGTGGGTGGAGACGTTCACGGGCCTGCGGATGGATTGTTTCGGCCGGCTGCCGGGGCGGTGCGGGAACGCGGTGGCGAAGGCTGCGGGTGGGGTCGTCCGTGGCGGCTCGCGCTGGCCGAGCGGGTGCTGCTGGTGGCGGTGTGCTGCCGCACGAACCTTCCCATGCGGCAGCTCGCTCCGCTGTCCGGCGCTTCGCCCGCGGCCGTGTGCCGGGTGATTCAGCGGCTCGCCCCGCTGCTCGTGCTCGAGCCGGCCCGAGCCTCCCGGGAAGCGGTCGAGCGGCTGTGGATCGTGGACGACACCCTTGTCCCGGTCCGTGACCGCAGGGCCGCGGCGTCCTCGCACACCTACTGGTTCTCGGCGAAGGTGCAGGTCATCGTGGACTTGGACACCCGCTTGGCGGCCGCGGCCCGACCGGTGCCCGGCACGACCGCGGACGCGAAGGCCTGACGGGACTCCCGGTCCGGCTGAGCACTGCGAGGGCGCGGCGGTCCGTCGGGCACGCCTTCTCCCGGATGAGGAACCACAAGATCCTCCGTGCCTGCCGGCAACGCGGCGACGGCCTCCACCACGCCGGCCGGGCCGTCGCCCACATGCACGACCTCGCCCTCGCCGCACGAGCCGACAGGCCGGCCGCCCGCTTCAGGCTGCGTGATCACGGTCTTCCGCAACACTCTTCAGTGGGATTCGGACACTCGTCCCATCAAGGTACGCAGGATGCGGAGGCTTTCCGTCCATAGCAGGGCCCCGCCGGCACCGGGCACAAGATGGTGTACGGCCGCCGGAATACGTGCAGCCAGGCTCGCCCCCTGGTCGGGAGAGTGGCCGAGGTCCAGTTCCCCGTACCAGACGTCCACGGGAACCCGGATCGACTCGAAGTCAATGTCCCACTGACGCATGGCGAGGACGGTGTCCCGCGCATACCCCTCGGACCCCTGAGCGAAAGCTTCCTGCAGTGCGGTCCGGTAGGCGCTCGAGAACGGTTCGGACTCGTACACGTTTCTGTCGCAGTCGGGGCTACCGCCGATGACCATGTCCCACATCGCCTCGGGAGTGAGCGTGGTGAAGACGTCCGCGGCCCGCTCGGGCTGGTCGACCGACAGGCTGACCAGGTGCTGGAGCTCCGCCGGCAGGGTGCCGGCGAAGTGAGGCGCGGCAAGTTCGTCGGCTGCCGAGACGATGGCCAGTGCGCTGACCACGTCCGCTGCGGCGCACGCGAGCGCGAACGGTGCGCCCTGCGAGAAGCCGATCATCGCCGGCCTGCCGATGCCCGTCCGCCGAGTGAACGCTGCCACGTCTGCTGCGAAGTCCGCGAAGGTCCGCTGCGGGGAGGGGGACGAGGCCCTCAGCCCCGGCCGGTCCAGTGAAATGAGGCGGACACCTGTTTCCGCCACGGCGGCCGCGTCGATTCCGAGGTGGCGACTCGTCGCGGCACCAGGACTCAGCAGCACGGGCGTGCCGTCCGGCTGACCCCATTCGGCCCAGCCGATCACTCGTCCATCCGGAAGAGGGTGTTCGCCCACGCGGGCCGGCGGTTCGATCAGCATGGTTTTCCTCACTTGTTCGCTTCTGTGGTCCGGCATCACCGTGACGGTCGGGTCTCCTCCGCTCATCGCATGAGGGGAAGCCGTGGAGCCTCGAGCCGCACGTGCCGCGCAGTCGTGCGCGGGTTGCGGGCCGTGGCGCCGGAGGGCGGCTGTCCGGTCGAGGACCGCTCCCGGGATCGGTTCGCCGGTCGGACCACCGGCCATCGCAGCCGTCGCCGCACCTCTCGCCGACCCGGCTCTCCAGTGGTCGGAGGAAGACGGAAGGCGTGCCGGTGTCCCAGGTCGCCGACGCCCGGTCGGCTGACGTGCACACGGGGCCTTCCCCGCTCCACTCGTCGCGAGCGCTCCGCGTCGGCCTTCGACGGCGTCAGGCGCGGCAGAACACCGGAACTCCGCGCCGGCCCCAGCGACAGGTCGAGACGAGTAACCGCACGCATGACCCATTTTTAACATGTCATTGTTCATTTGAACTCTCGAAGAGACGTACGGAATGGGGCGGTGCCGTTCGAACTCGGCGCGCAGCCCGTCAGCCACCCCACGTGCCCGGCCCACGACGCAACCGCCCGCCCTGCGCGGTCGACTGCCGTTCTCTCACATGGCGGCCACCACACCAGACGACTCGCCCCCCCGGACGCCCGGTGCCCGGGCATGGTCGACGCCGATCGCCACGCGCACCGAACCGGTCGCCGGCCGGGTGAAGTCGGCGCGCAGGCGGCACGTCGAGCCGGGCACGACCGCCTCAGCGCGGCGACAAGAAGGTCAGCGGCATCAAGCCCACCCGCTCGTCGACACCCGCGGCACCGTCCCCGACACCTGCGCCGGCTCAGCCGTCCCGGGCCCGCGGCACGTGCGGGCGCACCAGGGCGGTCGCGGCGCCGACTTCCGCGCCTGGGTGCCGAAGTCACGGGCATCACGTGGAGATCGCGCAGTACCGCGGCGGGCGATGAGCCCCGATCAGCCCGGGCCCGCCCGGGACATCGCCAGCAGCAGCGTCCTCGTCCGCAGGAGCCCCGCGCCGTCGGGTGGCGGAGCGGGCATTCGCCCGGCTCGACCAGCCCGCCGACAGGCTCTTCGGAAACCCTCCAGGAGGGCCGGCTTGAGACTG
The DNA here is from genome assembly GCF_040678355.1 of Streptomyces sp. NPDC052701. Classification (NCBI taxonomy): domain Bacteria; kingdom Bacillati; phylum Actinomycetota; class Actinomycetes; order Kitasatosporales; family Streptomycetaceae; genus Streptomyces; species Streptomyces sp. NPDC052701. The sequence goes on along the minus strand of NZ_JBFATO010000054.1, from coordinate 31,430 downwards.
GACCACAACAATGAACAGATGACTTGTTAATGCGAACAGCCATATGTTAGAAAGTGTCCGGGGCATCGAGCGGTCCGCAGAACGGCACCGCGCCCTCCCGCACTCCCTCGTCCGGGGGTTTGAGGCGGTCACGCCATGTCTGCAATCCGAGGGCCGGGCCGGCAGACGATCCGCCGCGGGGCGGTCTCCCCAGCTCATGACTTACGGTCCGCAAGGAGACAGGAATGACCAAACGCAGATTCGTGGCCGCAGTGCTCGGAGCGGCCGCGGCTACCGTGGCGGCACTTCCAGCGGTTGCGACCGCTTCCCCCCACGACTCCGGGACTGCTGTCACCGTCACCCGGGAGAAGGGGCATGTGCTCGCGTGCACGGGCACGGCGGCCGGTGTCGAGGTGACGGTCGACCTCTACGACAACGATGTGTTCGGGACGCATGCCGCCGTGAGCGTGCGGACGGCGGACGACGAGTACGTCCGGGGAGGGGAGACCGAGGCGGGTCTCTTCCACAAGGGCCGCATAGAGCGGGAGTTCGTCGTCGACTCCGAGTCCTCGGGCAGTGCGCACACGGTCGTGGTCAGTGGCGCCTACGCTCGGTCCGGACTGCCCAAGCGTGTCCACGAGGTGTACGACGAGCCGTTCGGCCAAGTGGTGACCAAGGGATGGAACTATCCGCTGAAGGCCGATGTGACGGCGCGGACGATGGGGCGGCAGGTGAAGCTCACGTGCGGGGATGCCTTCGCCTACAAGCTCACGACGTGGCGCCCGGACGACACCGCACAGTGACCGACCGGGCTCGTTGAGCGCGGCTGGGCCCTTCCCGTCCGGCCTGCGCGAGGTTGCCGCGACAGGGGCGAGCCGCGGCGCAGCGCAACACCGGGCGGGAACGGCCCACCCGACGTTCGCGGCGGGAGGAACCTGGCTGAACGGCACCGCAGGTGCGCATCGTGCGGCCGGACCACCAGCGCCCTTGTGCCGTCCGGCCCGCCACCCGGGCTGATGGAGCATGTCAGTGACACGCCTTCTGCCCCGGAGCGATCTCCTGTCCGTCTTGGAGGTCGGTCCGTGCGTCGAAGCGCCGCATGAGGGGTTTCGCAACGACGACCGCATCGCCTCACCGGGTTCGAGGATGCGCAGCGATCTCCCCTTCCCGGGGACGGCCACCGCGTTGGTTCCGGGGCTGCTTGCGGGAGTGGAGGCGTACTCGGTGAAGGTCAACGCCAAATTCCCGGGTGCTCAGCCCGCCCTGCGCGGCGTCATCTGCCTGCACAGCGGAGCCGACGGGGAGTTGCCGGCCCTGCTGGATTCGGCCACCGTCACCGCGTGGCGAACGGGCCTCGCGGCCGCGCCGGGGACCCACGTCCTGACCGCCACCGCACATGGGACCGGCGGCCCCGTCGCGGGTGCCGTGGGAGCGGGGGCCCAGGCCGAACTCATGGTGAGGGGCCTGCGCCACTTCCAGGACTTCCGGGACCTCCTCGTCCACGACACGGCCGCCGACCGGGCCGCGGCCTTCGCGGAACGGCACGGTGGCCGAGTGGCCGGTTCGGTGTCCGAAGTCGCCGCGGCGTCCGACGTGGTCCTGCTGGTGACCTGGTCACGCCGGCCGTTGCTGGGGCTCGCGGATGCGCGCCCCGGCCCACACTTCACCGCCCTGGGTGTCGACGAGCCGGGCAAGCAGGAACTGGGAGGCGATCTGCTCGCAGCGTCGTTCCTGGTGGTCGACGATCACGGTCTGGCAGCCGCTACGGGCGTCATGGCCAGGGCCAACGGAAGCTCGCGGACCGCTGCGGACGCCTCGCTCGGCGAGCTCCCGCGAGGCGGGTTCTCCGGCCGGGCAACGCGATCGAGGATCGATCACGGTGTACGCGCCGGTCGGTCTTCCCTGGCAGGACCTGGCCATCGCCTGGCTCGCCTACCGGCGAGCCGAGCTCGACGACGTCGGCCGCGGGATCGATCTGCTGGCGTGAGCGTCGTCGGCGCCGATCCCGCCGAAGCGGCGAACGCCGCATCCGTTGGCGGGCGCAGGGGATCCCTTCCTCCTCGCACGACCGGTCGGCCGGGCCCGGATCCGGAATCGTTGCGGCACGGCGAGGGTCGTACATCTGAGCCGGTGGGCTCTCCTGCCACCGGGTCACGGTCGGCGCACGATCGACGGCGCTCCTCCCGGACACCTGTCGTCCAAGGGCGCTTCACCCGCCGTCGGAAGAGTTCTCCACACGGGAGAGCCATGACGTCAGCAGTGTTTCGAGAGTCTCTGCCTCGGTCGGCGTCAGGAGATCGAGCAAGCGCCGTTCGTTGCGCATGTGGTCGGTGAACGCGCGGTCGATCAGCTCCCGGCCCGGCCCGGTGAGCGTGACGATCCGGCTGCGCTGGTCGGTGTCGGAACGTCGGCGGGTGACGAGTCCGGCCCGCTCCAGTCGATCGATCCGCTTGGTCATTGCGCCGGTGGTGACCATGGTGTGCGCGGCGAGCTCACCGGACGCCCGTTCGTATGGCTCACCGGCGCGCCGCAATGCACACAGGACGTCGAACTCGCCTTCGCTGAGGCCGTGGCGGTCGTACACGACCCGCAGTTCTTCCGTCAGCCGGCCGGCCAGGCGGTGCAATCGCCCGATGACTCCCTGCGGAGAGACGTCGACGTCGGGCCGCTCGCGGCGCCAGTCCGCCTGAAGGCGTGCCACGTGATCCGCAGATTGCCGGTTCTCCATGGAAACCAATATAGCTTCCATGGAAGCTATATTGGTTTCCATGGAAGCTAATGTGCGCTGGGTGGCGTTGACGGCGATCGCGCCGGTGGCGTGGGGAGCCAACTACTTCGTCACTCGCGAGTTCCTCCCCGCGGACCGCCCGCTGTACGGGGCCGCGTTGCGCGCGCTGCCCGCCGGCCTGGTCCTTCTGGCCGTGTGCAGGCAGCGGCCGCGCGGCGCCTGGTGGTGGCGGTCCGGAGTGCTCGGGCTGCTCAACGTGAGCGTGTTCTTCGTCCTCGTGTACGCCGCCTCCCAGCTGCTTGCGACCAGTGTCGCCTCGACCGTCATGGCGCTGTCCCCGCTGGCGATGATGCTCATGGCCTGGGCGATGGTGTCCGAACGGCCCCGCACCGCTCATCTGGCCGGGGCCTCGATCGGTCTAGCCGGGGTGTGCCTCATGCTGCTCACGGGAGGGGGAGGTGTCAGCGTGCCGGGGGTGTGCGCCTCGGGCGCCGCCATGTTGACGTCGTCCTTCGGCTACGTTCTGGCCAAGCGCTGGAGTTCCGGTGCGGACGTGCTCGCCTCGACAACCTGGCAGCTCGTCGCCGGGGGGTTCGCCCTGCTCCCGGTCGCCGCGGTCGTCGAGGGCGCTCCCCCCGCACTCGACACGCCGGCTGTCCTCGCGTTCGGATACGTCGCTCTCGTGGCGACCGCACTGGCCTTTGTCGTCTGGTTCACCGGATTGCGGCACCTGCCCGCGGGGACCGTGGGTCTGACGGGCCTGCTCAACCCCGCCACGGGCGTGCTGCTCGGCGTCGCGCTCGGGGGCGAGGCGCTGACCGTCCAACAACTGTGCGGACTGGTGCTGGTCCTGGCCGGAGTCGTTCTCGGGCGGCCCGCGCGCGAGCGTACGCACGAGCAGCCGGCCCCCGCTCCCGGCGCGACCCACGGGACCCCCGTGCGAGAACCCTCCCCCGGGAACCCTGACCACCTGCTTCGTCGCACACCTCCGCGATGCTGAGGTCCGGGGTGACACGGCGGACGCCCGAGCGGGCCCTCCCCTCGTCCACCGCACCGCTGAACGGGCTGCGCGCCGCCCCGATCGCCCTGGAGACCGTCCCACCGGCAACGTGCGGACCGGGACTGTCGTCAGCCGCACCGACCGTCCCGCCGTCCCGCTGCTCGCCGATGGGCTTGCACGGGGACGCCTTGCGTCCGCCGCGCGCCCGGTTGATCGTGACTGCGCGTTCGCCCGAAGTGCTGTGAACCCTCGACGCCCCGAAGGAGCCGTCCGCCCGACGGTGCAAGGCGCACGGGTTCACCAGGGGTGAGTGGGGGTGGTGTGGGTGAAGGCGAGTACCGGTGTGCGCACCTGTGCATCGGGTCATGTGCTGCCGGGCGTGGTGTGTTGCGGCGGCCGAGCGGCGGTGATCTCCGGCGCGTCGCCAGCAGGCGGCTGCCGCGGTGGCCGCTTCGGCTGCGAGCAGGTGCAGGCCGTCGCTGCTGAGGGTTCTCGCCGTGTGCATCAGCCGGTCGGGTGCTTTCGCCGCCAGGGCACGGGCGAAGTCGGCTCGGGCCGCGAGGAGTCCGCCGCCGCTTGACCGGGTGAGTTCTGCCAGTCGGACGGCGGCGTGTTCGGTGGCGCCCAGGCGGGCCAGGTCGGTCAGGAGCAGGGCTTCGGACGCTGTGCAGCCTCTGAATCGGGCGAGGCAGGCGGCTTCGGTGGGAAGGCTGCGCGCCGTTTTCACATCGCCCCGGCCGGCGAGTGCCCATACCTCCCCCAGGCAGTCCTCGCCGGTGGCCCATTCGACGGACGGGTGGTGATGTGCCCGGGCTGCCGCCTGGTCGGCGGAGGTGAGATCGCCCAGTTGCGCCGCGCACGCGGCGGTGCCGGCCAGCGCCAGGCGCTGCAGGCCGCTTTGCCGGGCGGTTGCAGCGGCGTCGGCGGCCTCGGCATACCACTGACGGGCTGCTGTCAGGTGTCCGCGGATCAGTTCCGCACGTGCGATGAGCAGGGCGAGCCAGGCTTGCGCTCCGGTGGCAGACGCTGCGGCCAGTTCGCCGTAGCCGCGTGCCCCCACACGTCGAGTGCTTCGGTGAGACGTCCGTGTTCCGTGAGGGCGAAGACCAGTGGTGACACGGCGGCCGCGGGGTGGACTTCGAACGTGTGCCGGTGCGCGTCGCGCAGTTCCGCGCGAACCCGTTCGGTCCAGGTGACGGCCTCTGTCACACGGCCCACCGCCGCCAGGCCCGCGCCCCTGGCCATGGCGCCCCGGAACCAGCCGGTGAGGTCCGTGCCGTCGCCGGCGCTGCCGGGCAGTTCCAGGTCGAGGACGTGCACTGCCTCCCTCGGCTCTCCGGAGAAGACCCGGACGACCGCTTCGTCGACGTACAGGGAACGCCGTGCGACGGGGTCGTGTGTTCGCGCTCGTGCGGCGGCGATCATTTCCAGGGCCTTGCGGGACTGCCCGCTCGTCCACAGCAGATTCGTCGCACGACTGATCGCGGCGGAGGCTTCCTGCGGTCCGCCCGGTGTACGGCGGTCGGCACCGGCGAAGACGTTCTCTGCGCGTTCCCGCCGGCCTGGCTCCCGAGGCGCTTCACCGTGAACAACGTCCAGGGCAGCGATGCGCCGTTCCTGGGACAAGACATCGAGCAAGGTCGCGACCTTTCGGTAGTCGTACTCGCGCCGGGCCATGACAACGGCGCGAAGCATCGAAGCCGCATCCGCGGTACCGGTAGCCGCCAGCCGCCACGACGCGTTGCGCAGATCCCTTGCCTGTCTCCGTGACGTTCCGGCGGCGGCAGGATCGGCAGCCCGCTGCTCCTGCTCGTGACCGTCCGGGACGAAGGCTCCGCCGACTTCACATCCTGACCGCGAGAAATGTTTGAAACACAGCGTATAAAACATTTATTATGTGCGAAAATTGCTTTTTGAACACGAGAAGCGTTCAATGCGACAGTGATGACAGCAGACCGACTGAAGAAGATCACGGACGCGGTGCGCGAAGCCGGCAAGTTGAGCGTCAGCGAGTTGGCGGACCTGACCGGCGCGTCGGAGATGACGATCCGACGCGATCTCGAGGTGCTCGCCGGTCAGGGCGTCGTCGAGCGGTACCGCGGGGGGGCGAGGAGTCTGCTGCTCAGAGGCGAGGAGCCCCCGTTCGCGCTGCGCGTGCAGGAAGGGCGGGAGGCCAAGCGCCGGATCGCCTCCCGAGTGACCCAATCGCTGGCTGACGGGGAATCCGTGGTGCTGGACAGCGGTACCACGTGCCTCGAGGTGGCCCGAGAACTGGAGCGGCGACGCCTGACTGTGATGCCTCTGTCCCTGCACGCTGCGAACGCGCTCGTCAAAGCCCCCCACCTCACTTTGCTGCTTCCCGGCGGTCAGCCGCGCTCCGGCGAACTGGCCATGACCGGTCCGCTCGCCCTGGCCTCGCTGGCTGCCCTGCGCTTCGACACAGCCGTGATCGGGTGCTGCGGGGTGACCGCCGCAGAGGGCATCACGGCTTACGATCTGGAGGACGCGGCCATCAAGCGTGCGGCGATCGCCTCCTCACGCAGGATCATCGCTGTCGCAGACGCGTCCAAGCTCACCCGTACGACCCTGGCCTTCGTGGCCCCGGCGAGCGCCCTGAACACGCTCGTCACGGAGAAGGACGCGCCCGTCGACGAGACGGACGCCTTGAGCAAAGCCGGTGTCTCGGTTCAACTCGTCTGAGCGTCATTTCCGCGTGCGGAGCTGATGTGGCGACCACGGAACTGACGCGTCCGGCTTGACCTTTGAGGTCCGGAGTCGAACGGTGTACGGCCGGGCCGATGCCGGTCGGCCGCCGCGGTACCCCTGCCGCGGTGCGTCGACGGCCGGCTGGTTCCGGACGACGCCCTCCACACACGGGGGGGACCCTGGCCGAGAAGGCCGGCCGGGCCCTGGACGACGTACGGGAGTACGTCACCGAGACTTTCGGTGATCCCGAGGCGGTGCTGGTCCTCGACGACACCGGCTTCTTGAAGAAGGGCCTCCGCTCGGCCGGAGTACAGCATCAGCACTCCGGCGCCGCGGGACCGCGCCGGGAAGCGCCGGATCGGCGTCTTCCTGCCGGCCTACGCGACCTCGTGCGGGCGCACGCTCCCGGACCGCCGTTCGTACCTGCCCACTCCATGGACCGACGACCGCGACCGACGCCGCCGGGCCGGCACCACCGGCGAGGTGGACTTTGAGACCAAGGCCGACATGGGCAAGGCGGTGGTCCGCCGCACGATCGCGGAGAAGAACCCGTTCCGTTGGGTGACCGCCGATGTCGCCCACGGCTTCGGCAAGGGGTGGGGGCCGGGCTCGAGCAGCCCGACGTCTTCCATGTCATGGCCACCGCCCGCCACGACACCGCCGTCCGCCCGCTGGACACTCGGCCACCCGGTCCACGCTCTGCTTCACCGGCCTTGCCCGGCAGAACTGGTGCCAGTGCCTCCCCGGTGACACCGAGGTGGCCCGCGCGGAAGAGCTTCAGAGCGGTCTCGGTCATGGCGCGCACGTTGGCTTCGAGCTTGGCCGGGTCGTCGCCGGTGCCGGAGCGGTAGGGGCCGGCGACCAAGATCATGAGCGAACGCTCGTCGATCGTCATGAGGACGTTTCCTTCGTGTGGTGGATGAGCCGGCAGCTTGTCTTCTGCCCGGAACGTTGCGTGTCGTCCGGGCACCGATGAGGTCAACGCGCGGACCGTGGGGACGCCCGGTATTGGCTGTCGGGGATCGGTCGCGACCGTCCGTGGTGCGACCGCGGACGTCGCCATGGCGATCCGGAGCACCCAGCGCCTCGCGGCAGGTCTGCGTGCCTGCCGGCGGACTGCGATGTGCGCCTGGGGGCGCCGACGCACGCCGGTCGGCCCGAGGGCCGGACGGCTGGCGACAGCCACACGACATTTCTAACATAGAAATGTCGATACGAACATCATAATGTGCGAACTGGTGCGGGAGCCGCTGTCCACACATGGCGGCGGACCGGCCGGGACCACCCGAACACGGTCGCCGGGAGAAGCCGGCGAGCGCCGCGCGTCAAGCCGTCGTGGCGGGGGCGGGCATCGCGGCTCCGGGCAGCGGGCGGAGGGAACCGGAGGGAATGCCGGACGGCGTACGAGCACGGACGGCGGGTGCTCGTGAGTGTGACGGTCCCCGTTCACACCGAGGCAGCGTGAACACCAGCATTTCTACCATATCGATGTTCGCTTTAACGGAACTCGTGTGTGTTTAGGTCAGAGGGCGCAGCATCCAGCCCTGACGCACGTGTTGGCCACTCGCGGTGCTCCCCGGCCGCGTCCCTGACCGTGAGTCCGCTCACCGCCTCACCGTCCGCGCCAGTCGGTCACCGTGCCCAATGCCTGCCGGGACGCCCCCCCGTCCGCGCGCGGCGGACCACTCCGAAGTCGCGCAGCGTCACGTCGACGCCCGCGTCGAGCACGCCTTCGCCCGCATGCCGCACGGCGGGCAGGTGCGCGAGCGCCGAGGAAGAGGCGTCCCGCATCCCGTGGTTGCGCCCGCCCGCGCACGTCTTGAGCCGGGCCGGCTACGCCCCAGTGAGAGACTTCTCCATCACGATGACGACACGACCGTTCTCGTTCGGCACCCCTTGGCGGATCGCCCGCCAGCCGAGAGCGGCCCAGAACTCCCGGGCCGGGGGCGTCTGCTCGAGCACGCAGATCCTTGCGGTCCCTGCGCCCGTCGCACGGAACGTGTCCTCAGCATGCTTCGTCAAGCGTCCGCCGATGCCCCGACCCTGCATTTCTCCGTGCACGACCAACTCCATGACCCACGGGAGCCCGTCCTTCGGATGGCGCGCCGGCAAGGACAGGTACGCGACCGCCCGCCCTCGGTCGATGCGGGCGAGCAGTGCGGAGCATCCGTCCATGCCGATGTCGTTGCGCAGGTAATCCCTCGCCTGCCCCGCGTCCAGTACATCGGGGTCGAACGCTCCTGACGCACGGCAGTACAGAGGGTTGCTGGCGAAGATCCCGAACACGTCCTGGACTGCGCGGGGGTCCTCGAGATCGAGGGGACAGAGCTCCATACGCGCCGTGCGGACCTCCCTCCGGGACACCCGGGCATCTTTTTCATGCTTCCACCCTTTGGTGCTGCAGCCGCGGTTGCAGCACCAGGTTCGGGCGGAGCGGCTCTCCCAGGCGCGCTCGGGTGGATCAAGTGGCAGGACGAGCGCTCCACGCGTTCTGGAGAGCCGGCTGCACGTCTTCCCCGAGGACGAGGTGCGTCGTCCTGCCCGGCAGGGTGGGCAGCTCGGCCCAGTGGGTCACGGTGTCGTCGTCGGCGAGACCGTAGGGCAAACGGACGAACCCGTCGGAGTCGACGAAGCAGTCCCTGTGTTCCGTCCCGTCCTCACCGAAGTGCAGAGTCGTGAAGTACATCGGCCTCACCAGCCAGAACGCCTCCCCCGGCGCTGTATCGGACTCGGCATTGCCGGCCGGATACCGGCCCGTGATCGCCGCTGCCACCGGCGCACCGTCCCACGGCAGTCTCTCGCGCGCGTCAACCCAGGTCACCGGAGTGTTCAGATCCGTCATCCCCATCCTCACCCAAGCGCTCGGACAAGCGTTTGCCGCCCATGCGCCGGCACATCGGCCAGACCGTTGTCCCGACCTCGGCATCCGGTAGGACCGCCCAGCGCTTGCGAAGGTTGCCCGAGCCGGAACGAACACGGTGCCGAGCGATCCGCGGCTGCCCGCCCTCCCTCATCGGAACCGAATAATGCCGCCCTGCGAATTCCTCACCCCGTTCCGCCCCGGGAGCTATGCCCCGTCACAACAGCCGAACCCCCATGTTTGTTCAAACGAACAGAAAGGTGTTAGAAATAATGCATGAGCGTCGGAGACCGCCTTGACCTAACCCTTCGGCTTGTCCAGAACGCGGGCAAGCTGTCCGTGTCAGATCTGGCTGAGCGTCTCGGCGTCTCGGAGATGACCGTTCGCCGGGATCTGAACGCGCTCGAGGGTCAGGGCCTGCTGCGCCGGGTCCACGGCGGCGCGATTCCCGTGCGTCCCCGGGAGGAGGGCGGGGGCTTCCTCGCCCGACGGGAGTGGCAGGCCGTGACCAAGGACCGGCTGGGGGCGGCCGTTGCCGCGATGCTCGAGCCGGGATCACGAGTGCTGCTGGACGCCGGCACCACCACGGTGCACGTCGCCGAGCACCTGGTGGAGCGCGCCCCTCTCACGGTGGCCGTACTGAGTCTGCAGGCGGCCACGGTTCTGGCGGACAAGCCGGGCATCGAACTCCTCGTCATGGGAGGACGCTCGCGTCCGGGCGAACGCTCCCTGGTGGGCCCTTTGGCGTTGCGCACCCTGGAAGCCCTGAGCTTCGACTGCTTCGTCATGTCGATCGGTGGGGTCCACGCCGAACGCGGCTGGACGGAGTTCTCCCTCGACGACGCAGCGGTCAAGCAGGTGGGTCTCGTGCAAGCGGCACGAACCGTCGCCGTGGCCGATGCAACCAAGCTCGGTGTGCGAGCATTCAGCCAAGTGGCGTCGCTGAGCGCGGTGGACGCCTTCGTCACCGATGCCGCGGCGAAAGACGTGCAAACGCATCCGAACGGGCCGCTCACCCTCCAGGCGCTGAGGGAGGCCGGGGTCGAGACCCACCTGGTGTGACGGCCGTCGACCTCGCAGTCGAGGCCGTCGAGCCCCGGGACACGCGGCGGTGACCGGCGACCCGGTCCCCTGACGGGACCTGCCTCACTCCCCGTGACGCCGTGCGGGGGCCGCCGGGAGCCGGCCCGGCTGGGCGGCGCTGCGGCAGCCCTGTTCCTCCAGGTGGTCGAACCGCAGGCCGGAGGAGGACTCGCCGCGCCCGGGGCGGGCCCGGCGGGTGGTCCACAGCAGGCCGCGGCCGTCGACGGCACGGGCGTACTGGTGGGTGCGGGTGACGCCCTCGCGCGGGACCTCCTCGGCGAACAGGTCGTGGGGAGTGGGGAGTCCGGGGTCGAGGAGGCGCCCCTCGTTGCCGTAGACGGTGGCGAACTCGGCGGCCAGCATCCGGGCCAGGTCGGGGGGCGCGGCCTCGACACCGCCCAGGTCGACACGGGCGTCCTCGAACTCCCGGTAGCGGCGGGCGGCCATGCCGGGGAAGCGGAGCGGGGCGGGGAAGACGGTGCTGAGCAGCGTCTCGCGGTCGGCGGCCGCCTGCAAGCCGGTGTCCCCGCCGGCGGTGAAGCCGGTCCAGTCCAGTGTGCCGCCCTGGTGGGCGGGGATGGTGGGAGTGGTCTGCGCACCGGCCTCGCAGAGGCCGACCGAGAAACGGTGTTCCGTGCGCTCCCCCGTCCGCCGAGGCGGCCGTGCCCGGCTTCAGAGCTGCTGCGGAATCCGGTTGCGCTCACTGCCGCGGTCTCCCGGTGGATGCCGGCGCGGGCGGAGACGGGCCAGGGGCCGTGGACGACATCCGCGGCCCCCGGGCTGGTGAGGACTCCTGCCGGACGGAGCAGCCGTGCCGGACGGGGGAACCTACTCGTCGATGGCCGCGCCGAACCGCGCGTCGGTTCCCGGGGCGCCGAGCGAGGCTCCGCCGTAGGACCAGGAGCCGTCGGCGGTGGTGCCCGAGGCGGTGGCGGGCAGCACCCAGACGACCCCGTCGGAGGTGTTTTCCGCGGGGGCCGCAGCCAGCAGCTCGGAGCGGCCGTCCCTGTTCGTGTCCGCGAGCCGGACCTGTCCGCCCCAGCGGTCCCCCTGCTCCACCGTGCCGGGCAGGCCCGCCGAGTCCTGGTTGTAGGACTTCACACCGGCCGCGGTCACTCCGTTCGCCGAGCCGCGCAGCACCCACACCCCTCCCGCGTCCGCGACGGTGCCCACGTCCTCGCCGGGCGCGCCGACGACCAGGTCGTCGTAGCCGTCCGCGTCCACGTCGGCGAGGGACACATCGGCGCCGAAGCCGTCGCCGAGTTCGCCGGTGCCCGGGACGCCGGCGGTGTCCTGGGTCCACGCCTGCGCCACGGTGCCGTACTCGTCGACGCCCTTCAGCCCGTCCGCGCCGCCGAAGTAGACGCCGACGGTTCCGCCGGTGAGGGGTTCGTGCAGATCGTCAGGGTGGTCGGGCCTGCCGTAGACCACGTCGTCGTAACCGTCGTTGTTGATGTCTCCCGAAGCGGTCGCCGAACCGCCTCCCAGGTCACGGACGTAGGTCAGGCCGTCGGCCCCGCCCGCGTAGACGGCCGACTGTCCCGTGCCGTCCTCTTCCAGGCTCCGACCGGAAACCACGAGGTCGGCACGGCCGTCACCGTCGTAGTTTCCGGTGGTCAGGGAGGCCGGCTGGATCGCGGCGCCCCCAGGGGCGCCGACCGTGTCGATACGGTCGGTGATCTTGAGGGTTCCGGCGCCGTACGTGTAAAGCACCGCGCCCTCCCGGTGGGCGACGGCAAGGACGTCGCCCTGTGCGCCGTCGGCGAAGCGAGCGGCGGCGAGGGCAAGACCGAACCCGGCGTCCGCCTTCGGCAGGGAGGCCCCCACGGTGACACTGCGCGCGGCGGTCAGTCCGCTGCTCGAGCCGTACAGGACGGTGACCCGGCCGGCGTTCCTCGTCGAGTCGACGTCCTCGCCGGGGGCCGCGACGATCGCGTCGTCGTAGCCGTCGGCGTCGAGGTCGCCGGTGGCCACGGCGGTGCCGAAACCGTCCCCGGCCTCAGCGGTGCCCGGGACTCCTGCGGTTGACTGGCTGAAGACAGCGGTGCGCCCCCGGGGGGCGGCGGTGGCGGTGCCCATGCCGTTCACGGAGCCGTACTGGACGGTGACGTAGCCGGAGCCCTCGTGCCCCCCGTCGGTGCCGCCCGGGGCACCGGTGAGGACATCGTCGTAGCCGTCGCCGTTGAAGTCGCTGTTGCGGTCACCGGCGTGGACCCCGCCGGGTGCGCTTGCGAACGCGGCGGGCGCGGCGGTGATGACGGCGCCGGTCACGAGCAGGAAGGATGCGGCGGTGACGGCCGCCGAACGTCTGCGGGACATGGTGTATCTCCTGTGGCTTTCGTTCGCAACTGGTCTGACCGCCAGTTGGATATGTGACGTCTTGCGATGGTTGTGGCCCGCTGTTCGACTGTGACGGAGCGGTGACAAGGGAGGGGGCGGTGGGCAGCCACCCGTAAGCCGCGGGCTCGGACACTTCGGCAGGCCGGGCAGGACCGGGGAACGGCGTGCGTGAGGAGCCGGTCCCCCACCCTCGGACGTCGGCCCTGCCCCGGACACGAGGTCGGGTTCAAGCAACCGACGGCACTCGCGCCCCTCATTTCTAACACAGGCCAGTTCGTTCGAACAACGCTTTGTCAAAGCCTGCAGCACCTCGGAGCGATTTCGCCTTGCGATCTGAGACGGCACCGTGGCGCCAGCCGTGCCGCCGCCCCCTCCCTCACGCCCGCCTCCGCGGAAGGACGACCGAGCCCCTTCCCGCCACACGCCAGCGGCAGGAGGCGGGCGAGGCCGCGTTCGACCGGTAGTGAACTTCGCGCACCATCAGAGGGCCGCCCTGGAGGCACGTCCGCCCGACAGGACATTCACACCAACGCTTCCATCACAGCTGTCACCCTCAGGACCCGTTGACGAGTTCCTCCTGCACATACACCAGGACCGGGCGTGGTTCCGCTGGAACGACGCGCCATCTGAAGGTCAGGACTCAAGCTGAGGGCTGCCCCGCAGCTGCGGGGCATTTCCGGCGGACGGCTGCCTGCGGTGGTCAGCCGAAGAGGAGCTCGACGTCTTTGTCCAGGCAGTGCTTCATGACGGTGACCAGTTGGCGGGCGTCGTCGATGCGTCGCGGGAGAACGGGGTCGCCGTCCTCGTGGTGGAGTTGATCGGTGATCGCCTCCAGCCTGGGCAGCATGGCCGCGCATTGGGCGGGAGTGAGAGAGCCGCTGTCGTCCGGATGGTCGAGCAGCGGTGCCAGCGTGGTGGAGATACCGCTCCACGCGCGGTCACCACCGAATCCGTCCATCTCAGCAAGGGTGAATCCCTCTGCGTGGGCCAGCCACTCCCTGAACATGTGGAAGCCGGTGTAGGACCAGGAGACGTCAGGGCTGGTCACGTCGCCGTCTCCGGGGAAGAGCATGAGCCCCGTCTGTCCTCCCTTGCTTGTCCCTTGCTTGCTCGGCGCCCAGGATCACTCGCGGGACGACGTGCCGGCAACTGAAATGATCTGCCGCGTGTCCGGTGTGAGCACGGCGTCGAGGCCCTTTTGGACAGCCCCGTTCACCGGGCTCAGTCCGCGGTAGGCGGACGGTTCCGCAAGGACGCCGTGCAGATCGTGGACGGCGCCCTGGCGCCCACCCGGGACCATGCCCGTCGCCGAGCAGCCGGAGAACCGCCGGTACTCCACCCGTCACCAGGTCGTCGTCGATGCCGACGCCCCGCTCGTCGTCACCGTCGGCCGGCCTGGCTTTGTGCACCGGATTCGACAGCGCCAAAGGGCGGTTGGGCCGGGCTCCGCGCCCTGACGTACGTTCGGGCGCATGACGCACCCCCTGAAATCCCGGCTGGTGGCCCGGTGAGCGGCTGGTGGGACTGCCTCGGGGAACGGACCCGTCGGCAGGTCGACGCCGACGTGCTGCGGGATCGTCGGCTGTCGGCGGTCAGGTCCGTCTGGGAGGCATTGCGTCCGCTGGGGGCAGGCCTGCACGAGGCCGAGCGGGTGGTCCACGCGCGATACGAGGCCCTCGGCGACCGGGTGCAGGGCACACCGCCCGATCCGCTCGACCTTCCGTCCCTCGCGGCGCGCGTCGCAGGTTTCTCGGGTCGTGTGGCGGCGGTGGAGGCGTGCTGGGACGGCGATACCGTGCACGACTGGTGCGTGCTCCTGGTCGCGGTCCTGGACTCCCCGGAGGAGGAGAGCCACCTGGCGACCGTCCACCACCGTCCTGGCGGCCCTGCGCCTGGCGTTGCCGCCGCCAGGGCGGGGCGGGCGCTGGCCGGCCGTCTTGGCGTGCCGTTTCACTTCGCTTCGCCGGAGGTCCCGGATGACGAGGCACCACGCTGGCGGACGATCCGGCGGCCGGCGGAAGGGCTGTGACCCCGGAGCGAAAGGGGCGATCACGGTGGTTCGACGAGGCCGGACTTTCCGGTGCCTGCCGTTCTCATGGACATCGCCTCAGGGCGCATCCGGACCCCTCCCGAGACGGTGAGCAACCGCTGTCGATACGCGTGAAGAAAGCCGGCTGGCACCGGTCAAACGGCATGCCGTGGATCGTTTACGGGACAGCGCTCAGAGGAGGCCCGAGCTCACGTACCGCGTGAGGTTGTCGAGGATCTCGCGCAGCCAGGGGGCGCGGACGGCCGGCAGCCGGACCAGAGTGTGCCGGAACACCCCCGGGTCGGGTCGGAACAGGTGACGGGGGCGCGGCGCGGGCGGGTCGTCGCGCAGGACGCCGTCGGGCATGCGGCCCGACGCGGGGAGGGGCAGCTGCGGCTCGGGGAAGGCCAGCCACAGCCACACCCCGAACGGCAGCGGCACCGGGTACGCCGAGGCGGCCGGGCCGGCCGGGATCCAGACCTTCCCCGTCTGCGGATGGACGGGCACGAGGAGGATGTCCGCGTCCGCGTCGGGCGCGGGCAGTCCCGGCCCCGCCAGGACGGCGCGCCGTGCCGGCGGGCCCGCGGGCAGCAGGGCGTCGAGAGCGCGTTGGAACACTTCCGCGGTCAGGCCGTCCGGGACGGTCACCGGCCGGCCCTTCGAGGCCGCCAGCAGGTGGGCGAGCGCCCGGCCGGCCGCCGCCTCCCACTGCGGGCTCCACGACCACCAGCGGTTCAGCCCCAGCCGTGAGCCCCACACGGCGACGACCGGCTCGAACGGGGGCGTGCCCTTCCCTTCCGCCGTCAGCTCCGCCCAGGAGAGCGGTGCGGCGCCCACGTCGTCGGCGGGCCGGCGGCGCACGGCGTTCGGGGCGAGCCGCACCGCCTGCCAGAGCGAGCAGTCGTCGATCCTGCTCGCCACGGGCAGACCGCACGCCTCACAGGCCATGTTGGGGCCGTCGGACCCGTCGAGGCCGCAGCAGGAACCGCCGCCCTTCTCCGGGATCAGCACCGTGCCGCGGGCATCCCCGGGAGCGATGACGATCGCGCCGGGCTCACCGTAGGACAGGGCGTGCACCGGCGCATGGATACCGCGGGCCGCCGCCTCGTCCGGACCGATCTCCTCCCACCTCCGCCACGGCGGCCCCCAGGGCTCCGGATCGACGGCGAACGTGCCGGGCTCCATGAGCACCGGGAGCTGGATCCCGTTCCCGTACTTCTGATGGGCGTGAACCGGCAGGACGACCTGGGCCAGCGGGACGGTCAGCCCGGCACCGCACCCCGCACACATGAAGACGAACAAGTGCCCTCCGCTTGACAGATGGGGTCATCGTCGCAGTTCGGCAGCGGTCGGCCAACGTGTTTCCTCGTCCACCACGGGCTGGAGCACCATCACAACGGGGGGCACTGTCAAGTTGGCTGACCGGGCTGGGCGGGGTTGTTCGTGGGGAGCGCGCCGCTGTCGTACAAGGGGCACCGGTGCCCGGCCGAGGTGATTTCCCACTGCGTGTGGCTGTACTTTCGCTTCCCGCTCAGCTTCCGCGAGGTGGAGGAGCTGATGCTGCAGCGCGACGTGCTCGTCTCCCGTGAGACGGTCCGCCGCTGGTGCGCCAAGTTCGGCCGGGCCTGTGCGAACGGACTGCGCCGGCGCCGGCCGCGGCCCGGGGATAAATGGCATCTGGACGAGGTGTTCGTCAGGATCAACGGGCAGCTGAGGTAACTGTGGCGGGCCGTCGACGCCGGCGGCAACGTCTTGGACATCCTCGTGCAGAGCCGCCGGGACAAAGCCGCGGCCAGGCGTTTCCTCCGCCGCCTGATGAAGAGGACGCGTGCGGTCCCGCGAGTGGTCGTCACCGACAAACTCCGTTCATACGGCGCCGCCCACCACGAGGTCATGCCTTCCGTCGAGCACCGGCAGTCGAAATACCTCGACAACCGGGCGGAGAACAGCCACCAGCCCACCCGCCGGCGCGAACGCGCGATGAAAGGCTTCCGCTCGGTCGGCGCCGCGCAGCGGTTCCTGTCCGCGCTCAGCGGCACCTCACCCCACTTCCGGCCCTGCCGCCACCTGATGACCGCCACCGACCACCGCGCCGAAATGACCGTCCGCTTCGCCGTCTGGGACCAGGTCACCGGCGCTACCAACCCGCCCACCACGGCCTGAACACAGGTCCTGACCGCGGGCCCACCACGCCTTGATGCACCATCGGACAGTCACGCACCCACCAACGTGACAACGCCTGCGGTGGCCGTAATACCCCGGCCGCACCCGGCCACCGCGTTCGGCGGGTTCGCACTGCTCGGGCTGGGCGTCGCCTATGTCACCCCGACCGCCTTCGCGGTAGCGGGCAACCAGCCCGGGCTGACCGCGGGGGAGGGAATGCCGGTGGCGGTCGTAGGCCAATGGCCCGGCTTTCTGCTCGTCCCTCCCGTGATCGGCGCGCCGGCCGGTCGGTGGAGTCTGCGCGCGGCCCCGGCGACACTGCTCCTCGCCGTCCTGGGCATGGCGGTCGCCGCCCGCGTGGTGCCGCGGTGAGGGGGCTGGTCCGGTCGGTCACGCCCGGCGGCAGCCGCGGGAGCGGACCACGCGGAGAGTCCCCTCACATATGCGCGGTCCATGAGTCGCCTCAC
Organism: Streptomyces sp. NPDC052701; assembly: GCF_040678355.1. NCBI lineage: Bacteria > Bacillati > Actinomycetota > Actinomycetes > Kitasatosporales > Streptomycetaceae > Streptomyces > Streptomyces sp. NPDC052701. Next base: position 14,075 of record NZ_JBFATO010000054.1, on the reverse strand, counting down.
CACTGGCAGAACGTTTCGCCGTGCAGGGGGACTCCGGTGTTGCCGCTGGTGAACGACTCGAAGCTTTTCCATCCGCACACCTCGACGGCGAACAGATCGCCCCTCGTCCTGATGTAGTGCTTGCCCTGGAGGTCGATTCCCTTGCGGTCGGTGCCGGCCACGATGTTGATGTCCAGCCATACGCGATCGCCGGCGTTGTGGACCGTGCCCAGGCGGAAACTGTCGAACTTGCCCTTGTTGCCGCTGCATGCAGCCCGGGCGTTGCCACTGGTGGTGGTGAGCAGGCAGTAGTCGGCGATGTAGTTGGTGGTCAACGTGTCGATCAGGATGTTGTACGAGCCCGCCGCCTGCGCCGTGGATGCGGTGGCGGTCACAAGTCCGACGGTCGCCGCGAGCGTGGCGCCCGCCGTAAGTATCTTCCTGCTGACGTTGGTCTTCATGGTGGTTTTGTCCTTCGTGTGTGATGGGTGGGCCGGATGCGGGTCAGGTGCCGACGGCCGGGTTCCGGAGCCGTCGCCGACCCCGGTACGCGCGCGGAGGACCTGCGTGCGGATGGCCGCTTACCGGCTTGTGAACGGGTTACGTAGCCACGCTAGATTCGCCCCGGGCCGCGACGTGCCTCTCCGTGCACCGGACGGTTCCTCCTGCGCACGGAGCTACCAAGAGGAACGCAGCGGGCCGACGGCGCTCCAGGCGGTCCCGGGACCAGGAAAGACGAGGGGACGAGGATGGGCGTGGCACCCCCCATGGTGTGCACGAAGCCGATACCGCCGAGGGAGCGGTTGGACTACTGGCGTGACGCGATAGGCCGGACCTACCGGGAGCTGACCTCCGTCCGACTGGACATCTCCACCCCCACGGACGACCCCTACACGGGCACCATCTACGCTGGCCCGGTCGGTCCCCTGGGCATCACCACGACGCACGGCGATCCCTTGCAAGTCCGCCAGACCCTGCCGGCGGCCCCAGGCTCGGACGCCGACCACCTCAACTTCTGTCTCCAGGACAGCGGCAGCTTCGTGATCGAGCAAAACCGCGAGACCACCGTGTTGACACCCGGTACCCTCACGCTCTTCGACACGGCCCGCCCCTACACGGTCACCTATCCCGCGCCCTTCCGGATGCACGTTTTCCAGGTGCCCCGGAGGCTGCTGACCGTGCGTCCCACGGACCTGGCCCGCATGACGGCGGTACCGGTGGCCCCCGACTCGGACGCGGCGGCCCTGGTCATCCCCTTCCTGACGGGACTGACCGCCCGCAAGGGGCGTCTCGCTCCACACCTCGGCGACCAACTAGCCCGCAACGCCGCCGATCTGCTCGCCACCCTGATCGCCGAGCGCCTGGACCGCCAAGCTCCGGAGACCGGCGCCGACACCGCCGCTACCGCGTTACGGATCCGGCTCCGAGCCTTCATCGACCAGCACCTCGCCGATCCGGACCTCTCGCCACAGACGATCGCCGACGCGCACCACATCTCCGTGCGCTACCTGCACCGACTGTTCGAACACGAGGGTGCGACCGTGGGCCGCTGGATCCTCCGACGCCGACTCCAGGCGGCTCGCAGGGACCTCGGCCGCGGAGGACGGACCGGACCGACGGTCACCGCCGTGGCCCAGCGCTGGGGCTTCACCAGCACCTCGCACTTCAGCCGGGCTTTCCGCGCCGCCTATGGTGTGCCGCCCAGCGAGTGGCAAGCCGATCGGTCGACACACCCGCCCGACTGAACCGGCACCAACCCGCCGCCTGGACAGTTTCGTTTGGATCAGTCGGTCGTTGGCCCGGCTGTGCCGTTGACCGACGCGCAGTGGGCGCGGATCGAGCCGTTGCTCCCGGACCGCACACCGGAGCGGGGTGGCCGGTGGCGGGATCACCGTGAGGTGATCGACGCGATCGCCTTCAAGGGCGTTGTCGCGTTGTTGAGTACGTGGTTGTCCGATGGAGTGCCAGGGCGTGGTGGCCGCGCGGCCCGGGTGTATTCAGACTGTGGTGGGCTGGCCGGCGGCGCGGGTGATCCGGTCCCAGATGACGAAGCGGATGGTCATCTCGGCTCGGTAGCCGGGGGCGGTCATCAGGTGGCGGCGGGGTCGGAAGTGGGGTGAGGTGCCGCTGAACGCGGTCAGGAACCGCTGGGCTCCGCCGACGCTACGAAATCCTTTCATCGCCCGTTCACGCTGCCGCGTGGGCTGATGACTGTTCTCTGCCCGGTTGTTCAGGCCCTTGTGCGAACGGTGCTCGACAGAGGGCGTATCTCGCGGTGGGCCGCGCCGTAGGAGCGGAGCTTGTCCGTGACGATCACTCGTGGCACCGCGCGGGTCTTCTTCAGCAGCCTGCGAAAGAAGCGCTGGGCCGCGGCCTTGTCCCGGCGGGACTGTACGAGGACGTCCAGAACGGTGCCGTCGGCATCGACGGCCCGCCACAGGTACTTCCGTTCTCCGTTGGTCTTGATGAAGATCTCGTCCAGGTGTCTTTTGTCCCCAGGCCGGGGCTGCCGGCGACGCAGCGCGCCGGCATAGACCTGCCCGAACTTGGCGCACCGACGGCGGACTGTCTCATAGGAGACGAGCACGCCCCGCTCGAGCATCAGTTCCTCGACCTGGCGGAACGACATCGGGAAGCGGTGGTACAGCCACACGCAGTGCGCGATGATTTCAACCGGGTACCGGTGCCCCTTGTACGACGGCGGCGCGCTGTCCACGAACGGCCCCTCCCAGCATGACCAGCCAGAAGATCATCCCGCCCGGTCAGTCAACGTGACAGCACCCTGCTTACTCCTCCGTCACCGCGATGGTGGAGCCGCCGGAGGCGGCTCCACCGCGCGGCCGGGCAGGCGTCTACTCGTGAGCGCTGATCACACCGCCGGCGCTGAGCACGATGTATACGCCGTTGGCGTCGAGCCCGGCGTCCTGCTGGTTCGCCTCCAGCGTGCCGTACACCGCGCCATCGTTGCCGATGATCTGCGCGCGGTACCGGAGGGCGCCGATTTTCGTGACCTCGGCCGTCCAGCCGCCCGCGAGTTTGAAGGTGCCCGGTCCGGTGTGTCCGCCGCCCATCCAGGAGTGGACCTGGCCACCCAGCGTGAGCACGACGAACATGTCATTGGCGTCGAGCCCGGCGTCGTGCTGGTTCGCCTCCAGCGTGGCCAGGACCTGACCGCTGTGGACGATCTTGGCGCGGTAGTGCAGGGCACCAAGCTCGTAGATCTCGGCCGTGCTGCCGTCCGCCAGGGTCTGGGTGCGGACCGGAGATGCCGCCTTGGCCGCGGCGGCCGGCGCGGTGGCGCGGTACGCGGCGGGCGCCTCCGCCTCCGTCCGCGCACCGGTCGGGACCTTGCCTGAGCTGGCCTCGGCGCCGCTGAGCGCTCCAGCGTTCCCGGTGGAGCGGGATGCGGAGCCGGCAACCTTGTTCGTCGGGCCGGCGGCGTCCTTGCTCCCGCTCTGGCAGGCGGTCAGTGTGAACGCCGCAGCGGCGGCGACGGCCACCAGGCCGGCGGAACGGACGGTACGGCGAGCACGGTGAGTGGTCATCATCGAAGTCCCCCCTGGGTCATTTCAGAATGTGGCACCGCCGCCTGCTCCCCCAGGGCAAACGGCCGGGCCTGCTGTTTCCTGCATCCCATGAGATGGCACCCGGGCAGGAGTTGTTCCCCGGGTTCTGTCCGCGTTTGGTAACAAGGGAGTTGGGCGACTCCACGCTGACGAAAAGACGAAGGCCCCGCCCGGGCCCGCCCTCTCGATGATCTGCCACGCGTGTCGGATCACCTGACCTGCCAACCACCGACGGGCGAGAGCGATTGCTCCTGACTCGTCGGGGTGACGGGTCCGCGCTGCCGGTCTCCCTACCGAGCCTCGCCCGGCCTGAGCCGGGGTCACGTCCGCTGGAGTGGTGTATCCACGGCCACTCGGTGATCTTGTCTTTGAGGCCATGCGGTGAGTTCGGCGGGCAGGGGGCGTCGTCGGTTTCCGACTGGTCGGGTTGAGGCGGGCTTCGGTGAGGAGCTCGCAGCCCATGGAGCGGCGGGCCTCGGTCCACTCGTCGTTCTGCTCGGCCAGGGCTGTTCCGACGAGCCGGATGACGGCGGTGCGGTCGGGGAAGACGCCGACCGCGTCGGTGCGGCTGGGGGCGCCTCTCGCGGCGCCGCGTGGGGGCGGCGAGCGCGGCTGGGACCGGGCCGGCGGGGGGCGAGGTCCCAGACGCCGTACGCCACCTGTTGTGACGCGATCCAGCCGATCCGGCCCTTCCTGACGATCGTCAGGCGTCGTACCCGTCGCCGATCTCCGTGGCGGCGGCGACGAGGTCCGCGGGGTCGGCGGCTGGGATCCGCGCCCGGCGGCGAGCGGTGGCCGGGGACGGCCGTTCCTCCAGCAGGCCGGCATCCACACCGCCGACGAACGATCCGGTGATGATCTGCTCCTGGAGTTCCCGGTCCTCGGGGCCCATGGCCTCGATGCGGCGGCGCACCACGTCGAGCGCGGGTTCGTCGAAGAAGCCGGGCACGCTCCGCCCGTCGTCGAGGAGGAGGTCGCGCGATCCGGGCAGCGCCTCGAACAGCGGGATGTCCCCGCGTAGCACCGCGTCCGTCTCCGCGCGTACGACGGCTTCCCCGTCCGGGCCCGCGTACCGCCCGCCGCACAGCCGGGCCGTGCCGCACTCCCGCGGTCCAGCGCGTCCCGCGGGAAGTCCGGGTGCATGCTCTCGGTGAGCACCTTGCCGTGGACGAAGCCCGGCCGGGGCAGGAAGCGCACCGGGGCCCGGTCTCCACCAGCTGCGTCGGCTTCGGCGTCGAGCGATGGCTGCACGCCCTGGCGGACCACTTCGGCGGCGACTGGGCCCCGGCCCAGGAGGCCGTCGAGAAGGCCGGGACGTCTCCGGCCTGAGGGACCGCGGCCGCGGTGGCGGGTGCCGACGGGCACGCGCCACCGCGGCCACCGCCTCAGGCCGTTCCGGTGCCCGCCGGGCGGCCCGCCCGCACGCTCCACCGTCCGTCCAGGCGCGTGAGCCGGATCGGATGGTCGAAGCACTTGCTGACCTGGTCGCTGGTCAGGACCTCGTCGGCGGGGCCGGCGGCCAGGCAGCGCCCGTCGCGCAGCAGCAGCACATGGGTCGTTCCCGGAGGCAGTTCCTCCAGATGGTGGGTGACCAGGACCGACGCGAGCTCCGGATACGTGTGCTGCAGCGCGTCGACGCGTTCGATGAGCTGTTCGCGGCCGGCGACGTCCAGGCCGGTCGCGGGCTCGTCCAGCAGCAGCAGCCGCGGACTGGGCATGAGCGCGCGGGCGATCAGCGCCCGGCCCCGTTCGCCCTGCGACAGGGTCGGCCAGCGGGCCTCGACGCGCTCGCCGAGACCGAGCAGGCCGATGAGACGCTCAGCCGTCGCGACCTGTTCGGGTGTCGGCTGCCAACGGGGGACCCGCTCCAGGGTGTTGGTCAGTCCGGTCAGCACGACGTCCCGCACCGTGAGGGGTGAGCGCAGGTCGTGCCGGGGGTTGACGTGGCCGACGTAGGAACGCAGCTGGCGCATGTCGACGCGGCCCAGCCGGTGGCCCAGCACCTCGACCGTGCCACGGGTGGGGTGGGAGAGCGCACCGAGGAGGCCGAGCAGGGTGCTCTTGCCCGCCCCGTTGGCGCCCAGCAGCGCCCAGTGCTCGCCGGCGCGCACCGTCAGCGACACCTCGCTCAGGATCGGATTGCCGTCGCGGACGACGTCCACATCCGTCACGCGCAGGACCGGGGCTGCCGTCACGAGGAGGCCTGCCGGGAACGGTTGACGGCGGCCATGACGGCGTGGACCGACGCGGTCAGTACCGAGGTGTCCCAACCGGCGCCCCAGCAGGGGAGGTCGTCCACCCGGCATTCGGCGTAGGCGGCGGCGGGGCTGCCCGGGCCGGTGACGGTGGAGTGCTCGGTGTAGCTGAGGATGTCGACGGTGATCCCGACGGTACGCAGAGCGTCGGCGAGGGCGGACAGCGGGCCGTTGCCGGTGCCCTGGCAGGGGCGTCGCCGTCCGTCGACGAGCAGCGTGCCCGTGAACCGGTGCTCGCCCGGCGCGGGTTCCGCAGCGCTCCAGGAGGTCAGGGTGACCGGACCGTCCAGGGCAGGGGCGATGTACGTGGTGCGGAACAGCTCCCACAGCTCCTTGGCGGACAGCTCCTGCCCCGTGGCATCGGTGACCTGTTGCACCGCGCGGGAGAAGTCCGGGCGCATCGCCCGGGGCAGGTCCAGACCGTGGTGAGTGTGGAGCAGGTGCGCGATGCCTCCCTTGCCGGACTGGGAGTTGATCCGGATGACCTCCTCGTACGTGCGGCCGATGTCCCCCGGGTCGATGGGCAGATACGGCACCGCCCAGGCGGCCTCCCCGACGGGGACCCCCTGCTCGGCGGCCTGCTTGGCGTGGTGGGCCATGCCCTTGGCGATGGCGTCCTGGTGGGTGCCGGAGAACGCCGTGTGCACGAGGTCGCCGCCGTAGGGGTGGCGGGGGTGGACCGGCAGGCGGTTGCAGTACTCCACCACTTCGCGCACCACGTCGATGTCGGAGAAGTCGATCATGGGGTTCACGCCCTGTGCGTACAGGTTCAGGGCAAGGGTCACCAGGTCGACGTTCCCGGTGCGTTCGCCGTTGCCGAACAGGCAGCCCTCCACCCGCTGCGCCCCCGCCAGGACCGCGAGTTCGGCGCAGGCGACACCGGTGCCGCGGTCGTTGTGCGGGTGGACCGACAGGATCACGGACTCGCGGCGCGCCAGGTGGCGGTCCATGTACTCGATCTGGTCCGCGTAGATGTTGGGTGTGGCGATCTCCACCGTGGCCGGCAGGTTGTGCACCACCGGCCGGTCCGGGCTCGCGTCCCACAGCTCCGTCAGGCTGTTGCACACCTCCAGGACGAAGTCCGGCTCCGTGAGGTTGAAGACCTCCGGGGAGAACTCGAACCGGATGTCGGCCTGCGGGCGTTGCTCGGCCTGGCGCATCAGATGGGTGGCGGCGTCCCGGATCAGCGCATGGACCTCGGCCCGGGAGCGGCCCAGGACCACGTCCCGCCAGGTGGGCGCGGTCGCGGTGTAGAGGTGGACGAGAGTGCGGGGCAGCCCCTCGATGGAGGCGAGGGTCCGGTCGATCAGGTCCTGGCGGGCCGCGGTGAAGACGGAGACGGTCACGTCGTCGGGGACGGCACCGCTGTCGGCCAGGTGGCGGACGAAGTCGAAGTCGGTCTGGCTGGCGGAGGGGTAGCCCACCTCGATCTCCTTGAAGCCCATGGTGACCAGGAGATCGAACATGCGGCGCTTGCGCTCGGTGTCCATCGGCTCGGCCAGCGCCTGGTTGCCGTCCCGCAGGTCGACCGGCACCCACAGCGGGGCCTGTTCGATCCGGCGCGACGGCCAGGTGCGGTCCGTCAGCGGCAGGGCCACCCGCTCGTGCGCGGGCCGGTAACGGTGATGCGGCATCGCGCTGGGACGCTGGGGGTTCCAGCGCGGCGCGTCGGCCGGTACGTCGCCGGCGGGAGGGCGCAGGGTGGGGAACGCCGTGCCCGGGGAGGGAGGAGTCATCGTGCTGAAGTTCCTTCGGTTCGGTCATCCGTGACCGGTGCAGCCCGGCACCCGCTGCGGGGTACCGGTCGTGTCAGGCCCCGCAGCGGCAGCCAAGGAGAAGGAGCCCGCCCAGCGACATACGAGGTAGAGTAGCGACAACTCAGCTCCTCAGACAACCCGAGAGGTAGGGAAAGGTGGACCTCACATGCCACTAGGTGCCTTGCGCCCGTCCCCGTTGGTCGAGCAGGCCACCGTGCGCCTGCGGGAACAGATCACCGGCGGTGAGTGGGCCGTGGGGACGAAGCTCCCCGGCGAGACCGCCCTGGCCAAGTCCCTCGGGGTGGGGCGCTCCACCGTCCGTGAGGCCCTCCGTGCACTGGCCGGCGCCGGACTGGTGCAGGCGCGGCAGGGGTCCGGTGTGTTCGTCATCGCGACCAGACCCGAGGAGGACTGGTCCACCCGGCTCCGCCAGGCAGCCATCACCGATGTCTACGAGGTCCGGATGCTCGTCGAAGTGGAGGCCGCGCAGCTGGCCGCGCGGCGCCGGACCGACGACGACGTCACCGCCCTCCACGAAGCCCTGGCCAGGCGCCGCGAGGCCGCGCACGCCGGCAACGCCGAGTTCGTCGAGGCCGACATCGCACTGCACCAAGCCATAGTTGCCGCGGCGCACAACCCGGTGCTCACCGGCTTGTTCACCGAGTTCGTACCTGTGCTGCAGCAGCGGCTGCTCGATCTGGTGGAGCTGCTGAACCTGCGCTCCGACGATCCGAACCACGGCGACGAGGGGCACACCGAACTGGTGGACGCCGTCGTGCGGGGAGACGCTGAGACGGCCGGACGCGCACTGCGGGACGAGCTCGAGCAGACGCTTTCCCTGCTCCATTCGCTGTGACCTGTTCCGGAGAGCGGTAGCCATGCTCGATGCCGAACCCTGGATACGGCCCTTCCCCGCCGCCGCGTCGCCTGCCACGCCCTGGACCGTCCTGTTCTTCCCGCACTCCGGAGGCTCGGCCGGCGCCTACCGGCACCTCGCGGCACAGGTGGCCGACAGCGCCCGGACGGCGTGTGTCCAGTACCCGGGGCGCGCCGAACGCGGCCGAGAGCCCCTCTTCACGGATGTTCACGTCCTCGCGGACCAGGTGGCCGAAGCGTTCGCCGCGATACGCCAGGACGGACCGGTGCTCCTCTTCGGCCACAGCCTGGGGGCGGCGGTGGCTTACGAGGTCGTCCGGCGCATGCCCGACCAGCGGCGGATCGTTCTCGTGGCCTCCGGGCATCCCGCCCCCTCCTCATGGGGGCCGCGGATCCCCTCACCAACGGCCCCGACGTGCAGGCATGGCAGCACCACACGTCCTCCAGCCTGCGCGTTCACGTGCTGCCCGGGGGTCACTTCTTCACGAACCGGCACGCCGGCGAAGTGGCGGACATCCTGCGCCGCGTCATGACCGACCCGGACGGGCGGGAAGTGGGTGCGCCCGTGACGTGACGGCCGGTACGAGTCCCCCCTCGGGTCTTCCGCCGGCCGGTGCTCGCCCGGAGGGCCGGGCTCAGCTTTCCGTCAGCTCGCGATCGCGGGTTTCCGGCAGGAGCAGCAAGCAGACGAGCGACAACACGGCCATGAGGCTGACGTACCAGCCGACCGACGCCGATCCGAACTCGGCCTGGAGGTGTGTCGCCATCAGCGGCGCGACGGCGCTCCCGGCGACACCGCCGAGGCTGTAGGCGGGACCGGCTCCGGAGTAACGCAGTCGCGCCGGGAACAACTCCGGAAGGAGCGCGCCCATGGGGCCGTAGATCACGCCCATGAGCAACGGAGTGCCGCCGAGGCCGAGAACGATCAGCGCAGCGCGGCGTCGAGCACCCGGCCGACGCCGTCTCCAGGGCGGTCCGCCAGCGGCGTGACCGACCTGTTCGCGGAGCCCGGCCTGGAGACCGCCGCGGCGAGGAGTTCGACCCGCCGCTGGACCGGCGCGAGTTCGCCTCCCACGACGCGGTCGCCGACCACGGCACGGCGCGCCCGGTGAGGGGCGACGAGGTGCTGGCCGGGATCGCCCGTGAACTGGTCGCGGAGGTGCGCAGCAAGCTCAAGCCGGGCTGGATCGCCCGCGAGCCGGTCCGGGCTCGCCTGCGCAGCTCCATCGAGCGCCTCCTGGCCCGCCGCAACTACCCGCCGGACCGGGCCCCGGGGGCCATCGACCTGGTGCTGAAGCAGATGGAGCACTTCGCCGACGAGTGGTCCACCACCGGCCTCCCGGACGACTGGCACACGCGCTCCGCGCACCCGTCCTCCACGCTTCGTCCCGGCAGCGGTCCCCCGTTGCCGGGACGAAGCCGTTTTCCTGCGCGGCGAGTCGACGAGGTCCCGCCCTCCGGGCCCGGTCCCCCGGTGGCCGCGGCCGCCTGATGAGCGTCCTGCACATCGGCGTCTTCCGGCCGCCGGACGTCCGGGCGCCGGACCTCGGCCACGAGGAGCTGTTCCCCGCCGGCAAGCGGGGCCGGGTCGTCTCCGAGGGCGGCGCGGTTGAGTGGATCCGCCGGCAGTCCGGCAGCGTCCGGCTCCTGCCCCGCGCCTCATCGCCGGCCGCGCTCATGGCCCGCTCTTCCCCGGTAGGTGCTTTGGGTCCTGCGGCTTGGCGAGGAATCGGGTCATCCCGTGGGTGCGGCGTAGTCACCCACGGGATGTGCTCACCTGGCGAACCGGGAGGCGGGAGGCCGTTGCGTGATCGGGGTGCCGGTCACGCCGTCAGACGCCAGAGCGACGTGGTCTCGGCCCTTCGTGCTGTGTGGAGCGGGTCGGTGGCGTCCTTGGAGCGTGGGTGCCGGGGCTTGGTGTCGATCTTGTCCACGACTCGGAGGCCTGCTGCCCGGACGGCATCGAGCAGTTGCCGACGTGTCCGCAGGCCGAGGTGCTCTGCCAGGTCGGACAGGATGAGCCAGCCCTCGCCGCCTGGCCGGAGGTGGGCGGACAGTCCGGTGAGGAAGCTGTGGAGCATGGTGCTGTCCGGGTCGTAGACGCCTTGTTCGACGGGGCCGGTCGGACGGGCGGGGAGCCAGGGCGGGTTGCACACGACGAGGTCGGCGCGGCCTTCGGGGAACAGGCCGGGGCCCGACACCTCGATACGGTCGGTCAGCGCGAGCCGGTGGATGTTCTCTCTGGCGCAGGCCAGGGCGCGTGGGCTGATGTCGGTGGCCACGACGCGGTTGATTCCGCGGTGGGCCAGGACCGCTGCCAGGACACCGGTTCCCGTGCCGAGGTCGAATGCCGCACTGGTGGCGGGACTGCGCCGGGTTTCAGGTGGCAGCGGCGTGTGGGCGACCAGGTCGACGTACTCGCCTCTGACCGGGGCGAACACGCCGTAGTGGGGGTGGATGCGAGTGCCGAGTGCCGGCACGTCGATTCCTTTCGAGCGCCACTGGTGAGCGCCGATCACTCCCAGCAGTTCCCTGAGAGAGACCGCCATGGGTCCCTTTGAGGGGCCGTAGGCTTCCAGACACGCCTGGCGGACGTCGGGGGCCCGGCGCAACGCCAGGGTGTGGTCGTCGTCCAGCAGCACCAGGAGCTTTCCGAGGACACGGGCGCGGTGACTGCTGCTGCGTCGGTGCAGGTGGAAGTTCTCACTCGGGGACGTGCCGGGCCTGGGCGGCTTGCGGTCGATGCGGCGGCCCATCGCCTGCAGGAGTTGCCGGGCGTTGTGGAAGTCGCCTCGCCAGAGCAGGGCCGTTCCTTCGCATGCCTGTCGGTGGGCGTCGTCGGCCTTCATCCGGTCGTCGGCGACGACGGTTCGCCGGGGAAGGGGGGCGGCGTTCTCGGAATGCCAGCGGGCGGACCGGGGGGTGTGGTTCTCGGTCCAGTGGATGGTGGGCACCACGTACTCCTCGTGGTCGAGCGTGCAGGGGCACGAAGAGCACTTCGACGAGGAGCAGACCGCATCCACGCCTGTCCACTGGACAGGCGTGGGCGTTGAGGCAGGTGGCCGTTACCGCTCTCGCGTCGAAGCGCGGGAGCGGACGTCCCAGACAACCATGCCGAGCATCGGGGTGCGCCCTTTCGGAGGAGTGGCAGAAGGCTCGCACAGGTGCTGCCCGGCTGCCAAACACACCAGTCGGGCCAGGTCGACGGGCCGGCTTTCTTCGTCCACTGGCCGTGCACACTCACGGCCGGGGATCGAAAACACCTGCTCGCCGATCCCAGAGCCCCCGCCCGCACCCCGAGCCTGGACATCCGCCCGGCCACCGGCCGGGTGCGGCTGTCCCACCGCCGTGCCGAGGAGACCTTCGAGGAGAGCACCCGGCCGGTACCGGCGGTGCGGCTCAGCGGCAGAGTGCGTCGGTGTCCTCGGCGAGGGCCGGGAACCCGGCGCGGGCCTCGGTGACGACGGCGCGGGTCAGCCGCCCTGGCCGGCGCTTCCGATCGGGCCGACCTTCACCGGGGAGCCGGAGCCGTCCGTGACGGGCAGCGTGGCGGCGCCCGGCCAGTCGAGGGAGACCGACTTCGTCTCGTCCGGCGGGGTCACCACCAGCCCCGTGATGCGGACGCCGGAGCCGCCCGAGTCGTTGATCGGGTAGGTGATGCCGAAGGCCACCGACTCACCGTCCTCGAGGACGGTCGGGCTTGCCTGCTGACCGGTGCGCTCCGCGGACAGCGAACCCGCGCTGGTCCTCAGGTCGACACCCGCGTAACCCGAGATCGCGCAGTCCCGGCCTCCGCCGTTGGTGAACTCCACCGCGACGGTGCCGTCCGGGTCGCCTTCGATGGTGCTGTCCATCGCCGTGACCTCCAGCTCGTCGGTGCGGCACTTGCCGATCTTGCCGATCTTGCCGATCTTGCCGTCCTTGTCGGAGCCGGTTGCGGCGATCGTGCTCTGCCCCTCGCCCGTGTTCTTCCCGGCGGAGGCCTTCGCGGCACCCTGAGCCGAGCCGCCCGGTCCCGAACCGCCGTTCGAGGAAGACGGTGCGGGCGCGGTGGACGAGTTGCTCCGGCTCGCGGCGTCGCCGTCGCTCTGGCAGGCGGTCAGCGAGAGGCCCGCGACGATGGCCAGGGCTGCGATGGTGATCTTGTTGACGCGCATGCTGTCATCCTCGGTATCGGTCGGAGTGCCGGCCCGTCGGTACGGGCGAGCTTTTCTGAGCACCAAGAGTCGCCCGGCCCGGTTCACCGTTTCGCCCGATTACCCTCTGATGCATTCCCGTTACGAGCGAAAACGGGTACGGCGCACATCACCGCCGGGCGCACCCCGTCCGCGCCGCACCGCCCCTGCGGTGCTCCCTGACGCAGTCCGGCAGGAGAGACGGGGTCTGAGCACGGTGCGCCACACCGCGCCGGGCACGCCGCCGGCCCAGCCGGGACGGTGGTTCTCGCACCGTTCCGCGCCTGTCCGCGGCCGCCGTCCGTTGGGACGGACTCATGACCCGGCGGGCCTTGACCGCAACCGGCGGCATGCGCTTCCCGGCGCCCTCGCCGACACCCGGGGCAGCCGTCGGGCCGGACCGAGCGGTGCCGGGCCGTTTCGACGGCGTTCGGCTGACACTGGGTTCAGCCGAACATGACGTCGCCCACCGCTTCGACGATCAGCGGTGTCCCCTTGTCGGCGATCTGCTGGACGGTCTCCTCCCGCTCACCGTAGAGCCGTTGGGCAAGCACGGCCTGGTCGACGGTGAGCTTCGGCCGGCGCCCGCCGACCCGGCCGCGGGCGCGTAGCGAGGGGCCTCGAGATGTTTGCCAAACATACCCCTAGGGGGTATACATGGTGGCGTTATAGATACCCCCCTGGGGTACATCCGTGCTTGCGCTTCTCTGGGAGGAACCCATGTCCTGCTGCACCCCCGCCGGCAGCTGCTCCACCGGCACCGCCACGGCTGAGGCCACCGAGGGCACCACCACCGTCTACAACGTCTCCGGGATGACGTGCGGGCACTGCAAGGCCACGCTCACCAAGGAGATCGGCGCCCTGGACGGCGTCCTGGCCGTCAACGTCGACCTGGAGACCGGCCAGGTCACCGTCACCAGCTCCGGCGAGCCCGACGACGCGCTGCTGGCGAAGGTCGTCGACGACGCCGGCTACGAGCTCACCGGCCGCGCGGCCTGAGAGCTGTGCCCACCTGCCGGGCCCGCCCGCGGGCCCGGCCCCTTCCTCCCTCTTCCACCCACCCAGTCCAAGGAGCGGTGATGTCCACCACGGTCCCCGACACAGCCGAGGTCGAACTCGCGATCGGCGGCATGACCTGTGCCTCGTGCGCCGCCCGGATCGAGAGGAAACTGAACCGGATGGAGGGGGTCACCGCCACCGTCAACTACGCCACCGAGAAGGCCCGGGTCACCTTCCGCCAGGACCTCGACGTCGCGGACCTGATCGCCACGGTGGAGGCCACCGGCTACACCGCCCGTCCGCCCGAGCCGGCCCCGGCGCCCGGCGCGGCCGGTGACGGCCAGGACGGCGGGCCGGGCCAGGAGACGGACGGCGACGAGCTGCGGCCGCTGCGGCAGCGGCTGGTCACGGCCGTGGTGCTCGCCGTCCCGGTCGTCGCGATGGCGATGGTGCCGGCCCTGCAGTTCG
>NZ_JBFATO010000053.1:0-36919 GCF_040678355.1 Streptomyces sp. NPDC052701 | reverse complement strand
CTCCAGACTCCTCGGGCGGGTCCGCTGCGCTCCCCCGCCTGACGGTCCTTCCGGCTTCGCCTACAGTCCCTTGGGCCCGCTTCCGCGGGCCGGCTGGCTACGGGGAGGGGCGCTGTTTCGGGCTGGGTTCACTCGGTGGGCGGAGCCCACGGGTCACGCCCCGGGCCAGGGTGCGGTGGCGGGGGGGCCGGGGCGAAGAACGTGCGGACCTTTGTCTTCCAGTCCTGGCGGGGTGCGGGTGGTGCTTGGACTTCTTCTTGGTGATGGACGAGTTGGGCGGTGCTTATCCGGATGTGGCAGCTGTTGTGCTGGTTGGTGAGGGCTACCAGCCAGGTGCCGTCCGGTGTGCGGAACGCTGATCTGGCGGGCTGGTCTCCGAGGCGGGTGCGTTTGTTCATGAGGGGCGGCGTGTAGTGGAGGGCTGCGTCTTCGGCCGCCGCGGCGGCCTGTGTCTCGTTGCCTTCTATGGGGTGAGTGCCTGTCAGTTTCCAGCGGTGGAACTTCAGGGAGGTGCCGTCGACGCGTCTGGACTCACGCGTGTCTTCTTCGATGAGTACGTACCAGGAGGCGGTGGTCGTCACGGGGGCATCGTAGTCTTCGGGGGTGAACGTCAGCCTTCCTGTGCTTCATTTTTAGTAGTCCGATAGGCTCTGGGATTGAGTTATGCCAGCGGGGGGAGTACTGCGGTTGTCCCGGCTGAGGTCTCTCCGGGGGTTTCGCGGTGTTCGAGGGGGCGGCAGGTGCGGGCAGGCGGAGGCTGTCACTCTGGCTCTCTCACGTGCATGCTTGCGCTTCCTGCCTAGTGGGATCCATCAGCCTGGCGAGCGGGAGAAGGAAGGCGTAGATGGCGGTAAGGGAACTGCGCCCTCACCAGCGAGAAGCCGTGGACGCGGTGCTGCGGGCGCTGGAATTTCCTGCACGGTCGACGGTGCCCGAGCGAGGCCTGCGGACTCAGGTGATCATGGCGACCGGAACCGGCAAGACCCTTGTGGCTACCCGTAGCGCCGAGGAGCTGCGGGCGGGCCGGGTGCTGGTCCTGGTGCCGTCGCTGGATCTGCTCGTCCAGACGGAGGCCGCCTGGCGTGACGGTGGCCGCACGGGGCCGATGATCGGGGTGTCCTCCCTCAGTGGCCGGGAGGTGGGCTTTGCGAACACCACGGACGTTGACGAGCTGGTCGCCTGGGTGCGGCCGTTCGACAAGGTCACGGTGTTCGCCACGTACGCCTCGCTCGGGCTGGGCACCCTGGAGCGCGCCCATGCCATCGGCCTGCCGGGCTGGGACCTGGTCGTCGTGGACGAGGCGCACCGGACGTCGGGGCGGATCGGGAAGCCGTGGGCGGTGGTGCACGACAACACCCGCATCCCCGCCCTGCGGCGGCTGTACATGACCGCCACGCCGCGGCTGTGGCAGCTCGACGAGGACGAGGGGCAGGGGGTGCCGGGTGAGCTGGTCGCCTCAATGGAGGACGACCCGGACGGGCCGTTCGGGGCCCGCTGCTACACGCTGACGCTGTCCGAGGCGATCGACCGGGGGATCTGCGCGCCGTACCAGGTGGTGTGCCTGGACATCACCGACACCCACCTCCAGGCCGCGCAGCTCCTCGGCGCCGACGCCCGCTCCGAGCAGGTCCGCGGGGCGCGGCTGGCCGCGCTGCAGACCGCGCTGGTGAAGGCCTCGGCCGAGGAGGGCTTCCGCAGGACGCTGGTCTTTCACCACCAGGTGCGCGAGGCCGAGGCGTTCGCGGCCGGCCTTCCCGATGTCGCCGCGCAACTGCACGACGCCGACCCGGAGCTGTACCCGAAGACGGTCTGGGCGGACTGGCTGTGCGGGGATCACAAGCCGGGGTACCGGCGGCGGGTTCTCAGGGAGTTCGCCGAGGGGATCGCCACGGACGGCACGGTCGTGGAGAAGGGCTACCTGGGGTCCGTGAAGGTCCTGGGCGAGGGCGTCGACACTCGCAACTGTGACTCGGTGTTCTGGGCTGACGTGCACGGCTCCATGCCCGATCTCGTCCAGGCCGTGGGCCGGGCGCTGCGCATGCAACCCGGCGAGGGCAAGACCGCCTCCCTCGTGGTGCCAGTCCTGCTCGGGCCCGGAGAGACGCCGGACAGCATGCTGACCTCTCCGGCGTACGGCGGGCTGGCGAAGCTGCTGGAGGCTCTCCGGGCGCATGATGCCCGGGTGGTGGAGCAGCTCGCCGAGCCCCAGGCGCGAAGCCGTGTCAGGGGCGTACAAAGCCGTGGTGGGGACCAGGAGAGTGAGGGGGCCGGCAGCGACCGAAGCGACCGGCTGTCGGTACCGGCCCGGCAGCTGCTGAAGTTC
The DNA here is from genome assembly GCF_040678355.1 of Streptomyces sp. NPDC052701. NCBI lineage: Bacteria > Bacillati > Actinomycetota > Actinomycetes > Kitasatosporales > Streptomycetaceae > Streptomyces > Streptomyces sp. NPDC052701. The sequence goes on along the minus strand of NZ_JBFATO010000053.1, from coordinate 34,596 downwards.
TCCACCCCCCGCGACCCCGCGCAGCTGGCGGCGTTCATCAACCTGCGGGTCCTCAACCCCGAACACCAGCACTGGCGACGCGGCATCGAAGCCGCCACCCTCTACCGCCGACTCCACGGCGACCTGCGCGTACCGTTCACGTACCGCGTGCCCGGCCGCGACGACCAGGAGGCGGAAGCCGAGGGATGGCCGGCCTCCCTCGCCGGGTTCCCCCTTGGGCAGTGGATCGCCGACGCCCGCAGGTTCTACGCCCGCGGTGACATGGACGAGGACCGCATCGCGCAGCTGGAGAAGCTGGGCATGGTCTGGAGCCACTTCGACGTCGCCTGGGAAGAGGGCCTGGCCGCCGCGCGCGGGTGGGCGGCAGAGGCGGGCCACCTCCTGGCGCCGCTGGACGCCACCTTCAAGGGGTACCGGGTGGGCATCTGGCTGAAGAACCAGCGGGCCGCCGCCCGCAAGGCACAGGAGATCGAGCAGCGGCGTGCCGAGGGCCTGCCCGTTCAGTCGGCGGCCGGTGCCCTGTCGGACGAGCGGCGCGAGCAGCTGGACGACATCGACCCGTCCTGGTGCCCGGCCTGGCCGGTGGAGTGGCAGCGCTGCTTCCACCTCACCCGCATGCACCTGGAGGCCGGCCGCCCGTTGCCCACGTCGCCGGGCGAGGTCGTGCACCAGGGCGAAGACCTCGGACGCTGGGTCCGGGCGCAGCGACTCGGGTGGGACAAGCTCACCGGTGTGCAGCAATGGATGTGCGAACACATCCTCGGCATCCAACCCGCAGCCGAGAACGAGAAGCCGCCCCCGCGCCGCACGCAAGCCGACAAGTGGGCGATGAACTACGCAGCCGCCAAGCAGTTTTTCGAGCGCGAGGGGCACCTGCGAGTGCCGAGGAAGCACGTCGAGCGGATCGTCATCGGCGGCGACGGGAAGGGCGGCAGCGGCGAGGACCAGGGGGTTCGGGAGCTGAAACTGGGCGCGTGGATCGGAAACCAGCGCAGCCGGGCCGCGACGCTGTCTCCGGAACGGGTGGAACAGCTCTCCGCCATCGGCATGCGCTGGACATGAAGGCGGCGGGGACAGCCCGTACTGGCCTAGTCCCGCCCGGCATATCGTGCGCTAACCGCACGAACAGCGTATGTAAGCCGTACGGAGCGCGGGCAGCGAGCTGAAGATTTCAGACCTCTGAGGGCGAGGGACGCCCGCCGCGCAGGCTGGGCACGGCGCAGATGCTCGCCCGGCGGGCCAGACTAGCCGGGCACCCGAGCACGCCACGCTGCTCCATCACGTCGGCTGTCGGCGCCGCGGTGGGTTGTCAGCACGTCATGGGCGTTGGTGCGCGCCGAGCCATTCGCGATCCCGGCCAGGGTGAGTGCGGCGTCGTGCTCCAGGAGCTGTGTGGCGTGCGCAGGGAACTGGGCGTGCCTGCAAAGAACACCAAGGCCATGTCATTACGCGTGAGTTGCACACTCTCAGATGGGACACTTGCCCACATGAAAGAGGTGCGTTGCGAGCGATGCGACAACATCATCGGTATGGGGTGTGCCTGCCCTCCTGATGGCAGTGCGCCCAAGGCACGCCCGGAGGAAGGGCGTGTTAGACAGGAGTGGCGGCGGTTTCCCGGCAACGCCATCTTGATCAAACGGAATGGTAAGGCGCATGTTCCAGGTGCTTGCGATCACATGACGGAAGACGAGGTGCGGTCCCCGAAGTGGGGTTGGATTCTCGACCCGTCCCCGGGGGCTTGGGACCGTATCAGCGAAGGCACCCCAGCCATCGCCACTGGAGGCAACACGCAACTGCAGGCGACGAGCCGGTGCATGACATGCATGGGAACTCTCGGCAGCCGATGATTCGCAGGGGGTGCTGGGCTGAGGGGTAGCTGACCAGAGGGCCGACGCCCCTCCTTGGATTCGTGTTTTGAACACTCCCAAGATCCGGCACGACTCGGAGCGCCTGGCCGGGAGAGGGGGCCGTGTTCGAGTCGGTGACTACGGATATGGGCTTGGTCTGGGTCTCGATCCAGATGGATCCTGTGGTCGGCAGACTGGTGATGACGTACAGCATGGTGCGTTACCACCCCTCCGGCCGCGGGCGTCGCGGTCAGGCAACATCCTCGCCCTCAGACTCCTCGGCGGCCGCAGCGAGGACCAGGAGGAGCGAGAGCTCCGGCTTGGTGCATGGATCAACAACCAGCAGAGCACGGCCGCGACCCTGTCACCGGAACGCATCGAGCAGCTCTCCGCCATCGGCGTGCGCTGGGCGTAGAAGGCACACGGACGACTACGTGGGAGGATCATTTCAGGGGCGTCAGGAGAGGCGCTCCGTGGGCTTCAAGGCGTTTGTGACGGCAGCTGAGGGGGCGTGGGGCGCCGGAGACGGTTGCGGGCCAGCACTAGGCGGATGATGGCGTAGACAAGGTAGGCGCAGGCATACACGCCGGTGGCCGTCCAGGCCCTGTGATCCGTGGTGAAGACACCGTCTGTGGTGTCTCCTGCACCGAGTTGGTAGGAGACCAGTAGGAGGAGGCAGCCTGGGACAATGCCGGTGAGGGTGCGCAGCACGTATCGTGCTTGCGGCGGCCCCAGGCGTGCGGCGCTGAGAACCTCGAAGACCACATACGCCACGACGGCCGGCCACACCCACAGGTGGTTGGTGGCGAGCATGACCACGGTGAATGCGAAGAGTGCCCAGCCAAGGACCGCCACGAAGTCGATGTAGGTGGAGCGTGATGTGCCGACTGTGACACTGCTCCCGTAGACGGGGCCCACGGTACCGGGACCCACCATCAAGCCGGAGTGGTAGGCGTTGGTCACCGAGTTCTCGGTTGAGTGCTTGATAGGAGAGCCGAGACCTCTGGACGTGGCAAAGGCGAGAAAGCCCAGGCCTGCGGTCGGCCATGTGAAAGAGCTGAGCAGGATGCCGGTGACCAGGGGGACGAACCAGCCGGCGTGCTGGGACAAGCCGTCCCACGCTTGGGCAGAGCTGCGCACCTGACGGAGTTCGCCCTGCAGTTGATCGATGACGGTCATCAGCGTCTCGCTCTGTCGCTCCCCATGCTGCAGTCGACTTTCGGCAGTCCTCAGGTAGAGACTCGCAGCCTGGAGGGCCTCCTGTTGCTCGGTGTTCTCCGCTTCCATGTCCTCCAAGAGGTCCCGGTACTCACGCATTTCGACCAGGAGGGAATTCTTGATGTGGCGGTAGACCTCGATCTCTTCACGCGAGTTCGACATCTGCACACGGACCATGTGGAACTCCTCGTCGATCACTTCGAGGAGCCCCATCGCGGTTGCTCGCTCACGCAGCGCGGCCCGTCGCAGGGTAAGTAGCTGCTCACGCCTTTCAGCACTCATAGGTTTACCCAGTTGTGCACCGACATCAGCCAGGCAATTGATGAAAGTCTTGGAAGCGATGGTGTTGTCTTTTCCGGACAGGAAACGGTTCACCCGTGTGCGCTCCCAAGGAACATCATCGCGTGCCGCAAATGATGCCTGCGTGAGTGATAACCGCGTGAATTCTTTTTTCAGTTCGTTGGTGTAGGTATTCAAAGCGTTCACGCGTCCTCCGAATACTTCCAGTCACGGTCTCGGGTGCCGTTGAGGGAACGCATGCTATCGAGACTCGACCGCCTACTGCTTGTTCTTGAAGAACCGCAGATAGCAGGGTGTGCGGTCCTGGCGCACACCCTGACGTGGGAGGGAATCTGACCCTGACGACAGCATGCAGCACGGCACTTGGAGGACGCCTTGTCAGGGCATTGGAATCTGTGGAGCTTTGTGTTCCACGACATCGGCAGCCAGGTTCTTTCCGGGCTCATCATCGCCGCCGCGGGACATGGGCTACGCAAAGCAGTGGCCAGCTGGCGTCGGCGCAGGAACATCCCCGGAAGGAGCGACGCGTCCTCCGAATAAGTCGACCGACCACGCCTTCGCCGGTCACCTTCATCACAACTGCTCAGCCAGTTGCCGCCTGCTCGGTGCACGCCGTCAGCACCGAGCAGACGGTGTTCAATACGAATACCAACGACCGCGCGGGCAGGCGCGGAAGGTGACGGCGCTGAACTTTTGGGCGGGGCCGCCGCTCCGCCCAACTCCATCCACTGCCGATCACCCGGAATGGCCTCGGGATCGGCGACGCCTTCAGGGAACACAACCAGGTCGTGATCGCTGTAGGTGGTACCGAGGATTTCGTCGTGTCCGTGTTGGTGCACGATGACTCTCCGGCCGCCCGTCCGTGAGGTCCGGCGCACGACGATCGATGCGCTGGTCACGCCTCCCAGCGGGCCCTGGGCCGGTTCGAAGGGCGAGTCGGCCCGGGGCCTCAGGGAGTGTCGCCAGTCCAGTCGAAGCAAGCCGCAGCGCCGGGGCGCGGGTCGTACATCGCCCGGCCGTCGGCACCGGCCTCCCGCGACTACACGCACCACGGGCAGGTGTCGACCGCATCGATCTCAGGGGCCGTCTCAGCGAGCCACCCAGCTCGTTCCTGCGCAGCCGTGTTGCCTCCCGGCCCCTCGGCTGGCGCACGGCACTCCAGGGTCATGGGGCGGACGTTGTCGGCCCGAACACCGGCGGCGTCCTGGGTGACGTCGAAGCACACCCGCTTGCCCGCGACCAGCTCGCGCTCCGCGTCACCGCGAACCGCCGAACGGTAGGCGACGGCATCGAAACCGCCGCCGTCCTGGACGATGACGCCCAAGCCCCACTCGGGATCGAACCACTTCACCACACCACTGGGCACAGACGACCCCCACACTAGAGAGACTCGGTACGGGGGGGGCTCACTCAGCTTCCGTCCGAGCACCAGCGTCGTCAACCGGCGCACACCCGGCGCGCGAGGCAAACACCCAGCGCCTGGACCGCCAGCGCAAGCACCGCTGGACGCGGGTTCAAAGGCCCTTTCACATGAGAACGCACATCGTCTCGTGGCGACGGATCGTCCCGTCGGGCCTTTCCTCGTCCCAGGCTTCCGGTTCGCGGCCGTGTGCGACGTAGCCCAGGCGCTCGTACAGGGCGCGCGCCCGGGGGTTGTCCTCCTCCACTGCGAGTTCGGCCCTGCGCAGCCCGCGGTGCCGGATCCGCTGTTGGCAGCGCGGACGAGCAGCGTTCCCAAACCGCAGGACTGCAGCGCCGGCAGCACAGCGAGCTGGCACAGGGTTCCGGCTTCTTCGGAGACCTGGTAGTCGATACCGCCGATCGCCACCGGCAGATCCGCGGGAGTGCATACAGCCAGGTAGTCCACCTCACCCGACGCAGCTCGCGCCAGCTCTCGCTCTACGTGGCGTAGGTGGGTGGCCGAGCCGGACCAAGTGCACGTTGGCAAATCTGGGGAGGTCTGTCAAACGAGCGGTGTAACTGGGGTGGTTGGGTTACTGGCGGGCAGCTGAGAGGCGGCCGTCGAAGGCGTTCAGTGCGGTCTTCCAGCGCATGGTCCAGCGTGCCTGGCCCTTGCCGGTGGGATCGAGGGACATGATCGCCATGTAGACGCACTTCAGGGCGGCCTGCTCGTTCGGGAAGTGGCCGCGGGCCTTGGCCGCCCGGCGGATCCGCGCGTTGACCGACTCGATCGCGTTGGTGGTGCAGACGATGCGGCGGATCTCGGTGTCGAACCGCAGGAACGGAGTGAACTCCTCCCACGCGTTCTCCCACAACTTCACGATCGCCGGATACTTCCTGCTCCACGCGTCGGCGAACTCAGCGAACCGCTTGAGAGCGGCCTCCTTGGTCGGGGCGGTGTAGACGGGCTTGAGGAGCCTGGCGATCTTGTCCCAGTCTTGGCGGGCGGCATAGCGGAAGGAGTTCCGCAGCAGATGCACCACGCAGGTCTGCACGATAGTTCGAGGCCAGAGGGTCTCCACCGCCTCGGGCAGACCCTTGAGCCCGTCGCAGACGAGCATGAGCACATCGCTCACACCGCGGTTCTTGATCTCGGTGAGGATGTGCAGCCAGTGCTTGGTGCCCTCACCGCCGTCGCCGGCCCACAGGCCCAAGATCTCGCGCCGGCCCTCGGTGGTGACGGCCAAGGTCACGTAGATGGGCCGGTTGGCGACCGCGCCGTCGCGGATCTTCACGTGGATGGCGTCGATGAAGACCACCGGATAGACGGCGTCGAGCGGGCGGCTCTACCACTCGGCCATGCCTTCGAGAACCTTGTCGGTGATGGTGGAGATGGTCTGGCGGGAAACCTCGGCGCCATAGACCTCAGCCAGGTGGGCCTGGACCTCACCGGCGGTCAGGCCCTTCGCGGCTAGCGAGATCACCATCTCGTCGACACTGGTCAGGCGCTTCTGCCGCTTCTTGACGATCTTCGGCTCGAAGGAGCCGTCCCGGTCGCGGGGCACGACGATCTCCACCGGTCCCACGTCGGTCAGGACGGTCTTGGAGCGTTTGCCGTTGCGGGAGTTGCCGCCGTCCTTACCAGCCGGATCGTGCTTGTCATAGCCGAGGTGGTCGGTGATCTCGCCTTCGAGAGCGGACTCCAGGAGCCGCTTGGTCAGCTGCTGGAGCAGTCCGCCCTCGCCGGTCAGCTGCAGGCCCTCTGCCTGGGCCCGGCTCACCAGCTCGTCGATCAGCTGGTCGTCCACGGCCTTGGCCGACATAGCCGCTGCCGACTCGCCGGCCTTGTGCTCGGCCACGTTCTCACTGGTCATCGATGCATCTTCCATGATCGGGAGTTACACCGAACGATTTACAGTCCCTTCCTCGAACAGGCCGCCGTCGACGGCGGCCTGGAGGTCAGCCTCGGTCTTCGGCATCCACCGAGGGTTGTCGGAGGAGAGGTAGATCGATGTCACTGTGCGGTCCCTGCTTCCCGTCTTCCAAGTCGCGGCACGGGCCGTAGCCCAAGCGACTGAAGGCCAAGGGTACGGAGAGGGACCGACAGTCGAGCGCTCGTCTACTCCGGACCAGGATCGCGCAGCGGGTTACGGTGCCCGCAGTCCCAGCACCTCACCGTCCCCGGGAGGTTTTTCGAATCGACGGTCGCAGCGCCCTGCGCATCATCCTCACAAACCCACGGGCGCCGGCGAACAGATCCAGGTAGCGACCGGCCCACACGGTCCACCAGCGCCCAGGCAGCAGCGGCTCGTCCGCTCCGGCGACCGCGGCCTGCACATCACCGTCACCCCCCAGCAGCACACCGCGCTCGACGGAGACGACGACATCACCTTCGCACTGCTCACCGCCGCAACGCCTGAACAAGCCGATCCGAGGCAGCTGCGGCCCGACGAAATCCTCCTCAACGGCAAGCCCATCCTGCACGGCTGACCCCCCGAACCGCCAGCCCCGCCGCTTCGCCGACCCGGCCGCCCGGCTTCTGCTCGGCGGCCGGGCCCCCAGGCCTGCGGCACCGTTCTATCCGGCCATGCCGTCGATGACGCGATAGGCGACGTACAGCCCGTACAGGGCGAGGAGGACGCCGAGGAATTGTGTCCAAGCAGGCAGCGTCTTGCGCTGATGGGTACTCCGCATACGCCGAAGGCGCACGACAGTAGAGGCGGCACCGAGTGCGGTGATCGCCGTGAACACCCAGAACAGCACGGGCCGGTCATTCGTTGACGCGTTCTGCACCCCGGCGTTGCCGATGATGAGCAGGAGGTAGGGGGCGATGAACTGAGCCGGGCTGAACTCACGAACGGTCTCAGAGCTATCGGTATTGGTCATGAGGGGTCCTCCGAAGCGCGGTAGGTGCCGACATGGATGTGCGCCCCACGGCCGGGGGAACAACCGTGGGGCGCGCATGGGTGTTACAGCCCTCGGGGAGGGGCCGCATCAGGTGACGCGGTGCATCACAGGATGATGTCGATGAGCCACTCGATGGCCGTCTTGACGGAGATCGCGCCGCCCAGGGTCAGAGCCTTCTTCACCCAGCCCGGGAGGGAGTTCCACTTCTCCTTGAAGTAGTCCTTGCCCTTCTTCGCCCAGTCGGTCAGCTTCTTCTGCCAGTCGTCGGGCAGCGCCTTGAAGGCCTTCTTCAGCGCCTTCTTCTTCAGCTTGTCCAGCAGGCCCTTCGCGCCGACTTCGTCGCCGGCGTAGACGGCGGCGATCTCCGTCTGGGTGAGGCCCTCCTCTCTCAGGAGCTGCTGGCCCTCAGCGGAGTCGAGGTAGCTGACGAACGCTTCGTGCGAGGAGAACTCGAACTCCGGGTCGAACTCCGGGGTGACGGAGGCGGCAGCGGCCATCTCACGCTGCTCCTGGGCCTGCGCCGCCGTAGTACCAGCGACACCCAGAGTGAGGGCAGCAAGAACAGTGACCGCACTCATGCGGATATGCCGACGATTCACTATCGTGGTCCTTCGGGTAAGACGGTGCGGGCGCTGCCTCCCGGTGCACTGATGGCCTGGAAACCGTGTGCGCCGGAACGGGTGGTGCCCGCACCCCCGGGCTTCCGTTCCGGGGGCGCCTCAGAACCTAGCCCGCTATCGATCACCAGTTCTAGATCTTGAGACGCATACGCCCTAAAGCTTTCCCTGGTAGGGGACACGCTCTCAGGGCATTCTTCACATAAGAGACGGACAACTCGGGAAGATCTGGGGCAAGGCACCCGACGGAAAGAACAAACCGGACTGGCCACTACCGCCACCCCGGAACCTCAGATTCCGCTCAACTCCTGCGGGGCACCTTGGGATTACTCCTGTAGAGACAGCGTGCGGGCCCGCGAAAACGTCACACCCCGCGCCGTGAGTCCCTTCAACAACACGAGCCGAGCACCGGTGTCTCGAAAGGGACCGGAGAATCCGCCCCTGGGTGGAGCCGCACTCCTGCTGCGGACGGACGCCCGCCCCGCCCTTCAGTTGGAATGCTGTTGATCATGAAAACTGCATCTTCGGACCACGTCGGCTTCGCGTATCACCGCATGGGCCGCAGCACCGGGCGGCACCGATGGTGGCGGCCGGTGCTCGGCAGTGTTCTGTTCTTCCCGACCTGGCTGGTGCTCGTTCTCCTGCTGTACGCCTTCTCCTACGCCATCGGAACAGCAGCCGGATACCCAGAACTGTCCGACGGCGGCGTGGACTTAGGCCCGCTGCGCAACACGGCTCTGGATCTGACGTACATCGCCATCGCCCTGCCCCTCATCCTGCTCTTCGTACGGTGGACCGAGCGACGTCCGGCTGGCACCTTGTCCTCCGTCACCGGACGCCTGAGGGGCCGCTGGCTCGCCTGGTGCCTGCTGGCCGGCCTTCTCCCGGTGACCCTGCTGACCCTCACCGCCATCCTCCTGCCGGACAACAGTTCCGCCACAGGAGAGTCAGCCTCCTGGGTGGGCTGGAGATCGTTCCTCATCTCTCTGGCGGTCCTGGCCCTCTTCGTTCCGCTGCAGGCCGCAGCCGAGGAATACATCTTCCGCGGCTGGCTGACCCAGGCTGCCGGCGCCTTCCTGCGCTCTCCCTGGCTCGCTGTGCTCCCTCAGGCAGCACTGTTTGCCACCGCCCACGGCTGGGGCACCACCTGGGGCTTCCTCGACCTGCTGGTCTTCGGCCTGGTAGCGGGATGGCTGACCATCCGCACGGGAGGTCTGGAAGCCGCCATCACCCTGCATGTCCTGAACAACATGCTGGCCTTCGGCGTATCCGCCGCCGCCGTCGACGGCTTGTCCTCCGAGGACACCGCCGCCGACGCACCCTGGCAACTCGCACTCGCGGACATGGCGACCGTCCTGCTCTACGCCGTAATCATCCTGCGCATGACCCGCCGTCACCACCCACAGCGCCTCATGCCCCCGGCGGCCACGACGCCCGCCCCACCGCTTCCCAACCCCTACTTCCCACCGTCTGTCGCGCCGCCGGCCGACATGCCGCGTCCGTACCGCGCCGCCTCCGATCGAGGCGAGCCACCTCACTGACGTGCGAAAAAACGATCCCTGACGACTACATAGGCCCGCAGTAGCCCCACGATCGCCCAGTCGGAATCGGGACAAGCGATCGGGCTTGCCGGTATGTCTGGCCGCCGGTGCTCGCATGCTGCGCAGATCGACACGGCACTCGAACGGCCGCTGCCCGCCGTGGAAGACATGGTGCGTGACATGGACGATGCCCCAACCGATGCTCAGTTCACCCGTATCCGACCCCCGCCTCCGGCTGGGCTGGGCTGCGGAACTGAAATTATGGACAGGGTTCGATCTTGTTCATTGTCCACTTGAACTGCTCCGTGTCCGTGGCCCGTTCGCCGATGTCGGCATCCCAGCCGCTACCTGGCACGGCCCCGGGCGGTGTCGTGTTAGGTCAGCGTCTGGGCTGCTTAGAGGGCTCCCAGGGCGGTGGCGAGGCTGCCGAGCAGGACTCGGAGTGCCGGCGACTCACTTGCGAGCAGGGTTTCACCGGGGCAGGCGAACTCGTGACTATGGACTCATGCGGGCGAGAGCATCTCCTGAAGGATGCGCTGCAGCTCGGTGCGGTCGTGCGGAGTGATCCTTGCCAGCCTGCGGTCGTACTCCGCCGCGAGGGCTGCAAGTGCTCGATCGCGTGCTTTCGTGCCCTCGTCGGTCAGTACGAGCCGGTGACGCCGCAGGTCGGCCTCGTCGATCTCGCGGCGGATGAAGCCCTTGGTGACGAGGTTGCGGACGTAGACCGTCACGCTGGCCTTGGGCAGCAGTAGCGCGGTCGCGATCTCGGCCGGGTACGGCGATGCCTCCACCTCGGCCAGGACGAAAAACTCCTTCGTCTCCAACCCGAGCTCGGCCAGTTCCCCCGTGCAGGCATCCATCACAACGCCCAGCAGCCGCTGGTTCAGCGTCCACAGCTGCGCCCCGTCAACTGACACGCGACCCCTCCATCCATGCGGTACAGTTTCGTATTAGTTTCAGATCGTACAATACATTGACTTGTACTGGACTCCTATGGAACAACAATCTCACGAAGGAAGCCAGGCATGCTTAAGCACCTCACGATCGCGCGCGGTCCCATCAACCTCGCCGCGGACCTCCACCTGCCCGACAACGCCGACAGCAGCGCACCGCTGCGCGCCGTGGTGCTCGCCACCCCGGGCAGCAGCGTGAAGGAGCAGATCGGCGCCAATTACGCCTCCCGTCTCGCCGCCCGCGGCATCGCGGCGCTCGTCCTCGACCCCGGACACCAGGGTCAGAGCGAGGGCGAGCCCCGCGACCTCGAAGACCCCTACCGCCGAGGTGAGGACATCTCCTACGCCATCGACGTGCTCACCACGACCCCCGGCATCGACCCGCAGCGCATCGGCGTCCTCGGCATCTGCGCCGGTGGCGGCTACGCCGTGCACACCGCTCGCACGGACCACCGCATCAAGGCGGTCGGCACGGTTGTCCCCGTCAGCATCGGCGCCGCGTTCCGCAGCTTCTCCCCCGACGGTCCGGCCGCAGCACTCGACGCCCTCGCGGACGCACGGACCGAAGAGGCCCGCTCCGGCGAGACGACCCGCGTGAACTGGCTGCCCGACACCCTGGAGGACGCCACAACAGCAGGCCTGACCGACATCGACACCACTCAAGCCGTCACCTACTACCGCACCGAGCGCGGAGGTAACGAACACTCCACGAACCGGCGCCTCTTGCGCAGCGACTCCCTCCTGCTGGGCTACGACGCGTTCCACCTGGCCGATCGGCTCATGACCCAGCCACTCCAGGTCATCCTCGCCGGACGCATCGGCAACACCGGCTCCTACGACACCGGCATGCAGCTGTGGAAGCTGGCCCCCAACCCCGTCGACCTCATGGTGATCGACGGCGCCGGCCACTACGAGATGTACGACGAACCCGCATACGTCGACGCTGCCGTCGAACGACTCACCAGCTTCTATGCGAACAACCTGTAAGGCACCCGAACCGGCCCGCCCATGCGGCCACCGCCCTAGCTACCGAAGGGCGGCACCTGCTGCACAGCAAGGTCTTCACGCATCCGCACGAAGCGGACCGGGTGGCGGTAGCGACCTTCATCGACGGCAGTATCGGCCTGGAACTCGGCCACCAGCTCGGCCCGTACAGGGTGGAACTCCAGCTCGCCGCGGGTGCCCCAGCCCGCACTGAAGCGGCGCCCCTGCCAGGGGTAATCGGGGTCAGCCCGGCGCAGCTGCGGCGCGAGGTCGCGGCGTACGGCGGTGGAAAGGGGCGTGGTGCGTGCGATCATCCGCAGGTGTCCGAGGACGTCGTACCGGGCCAGGAGCAACGTGGCCGGTGAGTCCAAGGTGCCGGTCACCCCGCCGATCAGCCCTTCGGCAGTCGTGTGGGAGCGGACCTTGATCCAGGCACGCCTGCCCGGCAGGTACGGCTGCCCACCGCCCTTGATCACGACGCCCTCGATGCCAACCGTGCCCCAGGCCGGGTCCAACCAGTCCAGCGCGGTCGCCCGCTCGCCAGTGGCGGGGCACAGCGTGAACGGGGCGGCGAGCACGTCGCGGGCGAAGAGGTCCTCCAGGATCGCGCGCCGCTCGCGGTAGGGCCGGGCGAGCAGCTCGGTGCCCCCGGTCTCCAGCACGTCGAAGACGATCAGGTAAGCGGGGCGTTCGGCCACCGCCTGGACGGCGCCACGGCCCCGGCGGCGGGCACGGCGCTGCAGCTCGCCGAAGTGCAGCCGTCCCCCGTACAGCACCACGAGCTCGCCGTCCAGCACGAGCGCCTCACCCAGCTCGGTGGCCGCCGCGGCAATGTCAGGGAAGGCACCGGTGAGGTCCGCGCCCTGACGGGACTGGAGCATGACGAGTCCGGGGCGTGCGAAGAGGGTCGACCGCCTCACCTTCAACGGCACCATCATCGAAACCGGCACCGACTCCTATCGACTCGCCAGCACCCGAGCCCGAGCCGAAGAACCCGCCAAGGCCGGCTGAGCTCGACGGTTGCCGATCTTGACGTGACTGACGAGCGTGACGTCAGATGCAGTGAGAAGTCGGCATCGAGAAGCGGCACCGCCGCAGGGGGTTTGGCGTGTTCATCACGGAAGAGGACGTGTTCGATCCTGAGGAGATGCTGAACCTCTACGACTCGGTCGGCTGGGAGGGCTACACCGCCGACGTCGACAAACTCTGTCGCGGCCTGCGGAACTCTCACCTCGTCATTACCGCACGAGACGGTTCAGGAACGCTCCTCGGACTGGCCCGGACCGTCTCCGACGACGAACACATCTGCTACGTCCAGGACGTCGTTGTCAACCCTGCGCATCACAGGCAGGGCGTCGGCCGAACCCTCGTCGAACACCTCATGCGACGCTACTCGCACTGCCGCTTCTTCCTCCTCTCCACAGACCACGAGTCGTCACCGGAAGGCAAGCGCAACCACGCCTTCTACCGGAGCCTTGGCTTCTTGTCCTACGAGGAGAAGCAGATGGCGGGCTTCGGACTGCCCAGGAACCGCCCTGACCTACGGGACACGGCGCCATAGAGACTCGCCTCTCCCAGGCCGCGGCGAGGACTGCTCACCCTTCACCGGCCTACCCCAGCGCCGGATGAGGGTCCGCCCGTCACACGTCCCAGACACGACCGTGCCGTCATTTCTCATCGACAGCCGTCAGCCCAGCGATCACCAGCTGCCTCCGGAACCGGCCGACAAACGCTGTTCCTAGAAATCAACGAAGCCACGCACGGCTTGGTCCTGCTCCCGGTGCCCGTGTTCGGTGTGCTCGGTTTGGCGTTCGGCAGTTATGGCGCGCTGCTTGCAGTCGTCAACCCTCCGGCCGCCCGCCGCGGCTGTCCACCCACGCCGACGTCGGCAACGCCTCCCGGACCACCCTCCACCCCGCGTCGCCCATGTCCGAGCCATAGCCGTCGGCACGGACCCCGACGCCCCTGGGTCCATGGTCAGCTCGTATCAGCCACCGCCTGCTCGGACAACCAGCAGATGTGACTGGAAGAACGCCTGCGGACGGTTGCAGGCTTGGTGGCCGACCTCTCCGAATCCAGGCGCCGCCAGGATGTCACCTCCGTTCCGGTGGCCCCTATGCTCCACGCCGCCTCAGGCAGCCGCCCTCTCTTAGGGCGTAGGCCCACATGGAGCTTCAGCTGTCCCCTTCTGCCCTGGTCCGCAGCGCACCGGGGCCGACACTGCAGACCTGGCGTGTGACGGGTGCAGCACGCGGTGTGCCTTGCAGCGGGCACACACGCGGACATGAGTCCTGCACGGTGAGAGGGCACGGCGGCAGCGGTGCAGGGGCGAAGGAGGAGCGTCGTGTCCGAAGCGAGCATGAGTTGCGGATCGTTGGCTATGTCGCTGGTGCATCAACGGCTTGAGGCCCGAACCGGAGAGATGTTCGTGGAGATGCAGCGGGCAGATGCGAAGGCGACCACGCTGTGTGGCGTGGCCGGCGCACTTCTGGCTGTCGACGCTGCCGCGCTATCGGCTCTGCGCGGCGATCCGCTGTTGCCCATGGCCGTCCTGGCGTGCGCGGCCGCTCTTCTCGGCATGGCGCTGGTCGCAGCGCTTCACGCCATCCGCCCGGCCTTTTCCCGGGCTGTCGGGCCGGCAGCTTTCGGAGCCTTCGCCTCCGACCGACATCGGCCGGAGGAGGTCGTTTCGGCCTTCGCCTCCATGGACGCCAAGGAGGACCTGCAGGCGGAGGCGGAGCGGCTGGCGCTGCTGGCGGCGCTGGCGCGGCGGAAGTTCCGGGCTGTCAGGTGGGCCGTCGATCTGACGACGGCCGCCGTCGCAATGGCCGGAATTGGCCTATTGGACATATACATACCACTTGAGAATATTGCAACGTGACGACTGACACATTCGGGGGGAATATGTATCAATCGCATGCTTCTGTCATCGGTGAACGACTGTGGTCGCAGCTGCGCGACCTGGCTCCCGAACGCATCCGCCCCGCCAGGAGCGTGCTGCTGCGGCAGGGAGACCCCGGCACCCATGTGATCCTGCTGGCTTCCGGATCGACCCTGGTTACGCTGACAGGGCCGAACGGGGAGCGGGCACTGCTGGCCGTGCGCGGAGCCGGCGAGCTGCTGGGCGAGCTGGCCGTCCTGGACAATCAGCCGCGCACCGCCACAGTCATCGCCGCCGAGGACTGCCGGGTGCACATCATCACGGCCGCCTCCTTCCTCGCCTTCGTAAGTCGTCATCAGCTGCTGGCTTCCCTGCTGCGTCACGCCATCGCCCGGGTCCGCGAAGCCGAAACTGTGCGCCTGGAGCTGGCCACCGCGCCCGTCCCGCTGCGCCTGGCCGCCGCGCTCGGCCGGCTGGTGCACGCTGCTTCCGCGGACAGCACCGATCATGTGGTGCGGCTGACCCAGGCAGAGCTGTCGCAGATGATTGGGGCCTCCCGCAACGCTGTGGGCACGGCCCTCAGACCCTGGCGTGAACAGGGATGGCTCGAGACCGAGGCCGCTGGGGGGCTCCTCATCCGTGACATCGCCTCGATCCAGTCACACGCACACGCACAGACGTGACCGGCCCCACCAGCACGGTGCCCACTACTGGGCACCACGGCCACCCGACTCCGGGCCAGCATGGGGCACCCATCCAACCCCTTGAGGTTGAAAGGCCGGTCACCCATGAGCTCCCCTACACCGCCCGACACGCTCGACGTCCCTGAGGAGCGTGCTCTCCTGGTCGTCGACATGAAGGGCTACAGCAAGATTCCCGAGGCGAAGATGGCGCCCGTCCGCAGCGACCTGGACGACATCCTGGCCACCGTACTCACCCACAGCGGGCTTACGCACACCCGATCGCCGCAGAGCACCTACAAGGACACCGGCGACGGCGCCATCATCGTGCTGCCCGCTCGGCACACAGCCCGCCTGGTCGACCCGCTGCTCGACAACCTGCACCAGGCACTCAAGCGCTACGACCGAGAGCGCTTGGCCAGTGCGCCGCTCATCCGGCTGCGGGCGAGTGTCCACGTAGGGCCGCTGACAGCAGACCACCGCGGTGATGCCATCAACGAGGCCTGCCGCCTCGTCGACAGCGACGCCGTTCGCCGGGCCATGGCCGCGGCCGCGGACAACGGCTCCTTCCTCGCCGCTGTCGTGTCAGACACCGCCTTCCGCCACTCGGTGCGTGCTGGCCGCACACCGGATCTGAACGAACGCCAGTTCCTCCGGACCAAGGCACGTGTCGACGGCAAGCCGGACTTCGAGGAAGTCTGCTGGCTCTTTGTCCCCGGCCTGGTCCCGGCGATGATCAGCCCTTATCTCTATGAGCAGGGTGGTGCACCGCAGTTGCGGCCGCGGGAGGAGGGCGCCCCGCAGGAGAGGGCCGAGCCGCAGGCGGTAGACGGGCACCCGGCCGACGTGCGGCAGAAGGCCAAAGCCAGTGGCAAAGCGCGGTTGGTGCAGGTGGGCGGCGACTACATCACCGGCCGGGAGCGGTCATGACGGGGGCGCGGGGCACCGGGGCGGGGACTGTGCAGCAGGCCGAGGCCTCCGGCCGCGCACGCGTGACGCAGGTCGGCGGGGACTACGAGGAGCATCACCACCACCGCTATGTGCGTGGCTGGGAGTACCTGCGCGGGGTCGGCGTGGATGACCACGAGATGGATCTTGTGGAGCACGCTTTCGTCGATCCCCCGGGACTCTACGGCTCCGGCCAGGTGGCCCAGGCCATGAGCGTGCTGCAGCGCCCGCACGCTCCGCGTCATGTGCTGGCACTCCTCGGCGAGGCGGGCACGGGGCGGCGCACGGCTGCGCTGCGGGTGCTGCGCACCGCGGGCGTGCCCCGGGAACGGATCCGCTGGCTGGTGCCGGACTGGGACCGGCCGCGCATCGAGCAGATCCCTCATTCCCGGAAGCTGGGCTTCGTCCTGGATCTGAGCGGCTACTCATCGCTGCCCGAGGACTTCTATACCGGCCTGGCCGACTACCAAAAGGAGGCCGAAGCGGCGGAAGCTTTCCTGATCATCCTGGCCACTCCCAGTGCATGGGCCCCCGGCGCGCTCACCACCGTGCCCAGCGTGCGCATGGTCCGCCCGGCGGCAAGGGAGATCGCCGAGGCACATCTGCAGCACCTCGCGGCCGACAGAGTGGACTGGCTGACCGATGAACCCTTAAAGGGACTGCTCGCGTCGGCGACCCGGGCCGCCGACGCGGCTCGCCTGGCCCGCCTTGTCGCCCAAGATGAAAAGGGCGACAAGGAAGCGGTCAAGCAGGAGTTCACGGACTGGAAGGACCACCTGCGGGACTGGTTCGAAAAGCATGCAAGCGGCGACGACCTGCGGGAGCGGGCTCTGCTGGTAGCTACCGCCCTGCTGGACGGCGTACCGGCCCACACGGTGCTGGAGGCAGCGGACCAGCTCTTCGCGCACGTCGGCGGCAGCCTGCCGGCGGGCGGTGCGTTGGCTGGACGGGACCTGGATGCGCGGCTGGAGGCCATCGACGCTTCAGCCGTCGACGGCGAGAACCTCTCACTCGACGCCGAGCACCACGGGTTGGCCGAAGCCGTCTTGAAGTACGTCTGGCAGCAGCGACCGCCGCTGCGACGCGTGCTGCTGGAGTGGGCCTCGCGCATCAGCGCACCGGGCGGAATCGCCGTACGGCACCTGCGCCGCATCGCCGACTCCCTGGCACAGCTGTCCTTGCTGCCCGGCGGCGCAATGGTGCAGTCCGTGGCCAGCACCTGGATTGAGACAGGCGGCGCCGCTCACCGGCAGCTGGCCGTGGAGATTCTGGAGGCCATGGCGCTCGACCCGGTCATCGGCGTCGGCGTCCGCAAGCAGCTGTACGACTGGGCCCATCAGAAGACCACCAGCGAGGCGCTGGCCGCAGCGGTAGCCGACATCTGCGCCGGCAGACTGGGCCAGGAGTATCCGCGGATCGCCCTGACCCGGCTGCGCCTGCTGGCCTCGCGGCCGGACGGCCGGGCCCACGCGGCGGTGGCCAAGGCCGTGCGCACCCTGGCCGCCGAACCCGAGCAGCGTCTGCTGGTGCTGTCGGAGATCGTGGAATGGGCCGAGTCTCCCGACCTCGCCGTGCGCCAAGCCGGAGCTGGCACCTTCCTCGCGCTGACCGACGTCACCAGTGACCACCTCCTGCCCGTGCCCGTCACACCGGAGACGACCGACGACGCCACCGAAGCCCCGGCCGACCAGTTCTTCGTCCGTGGCTGGCGCGCGGCGCTGCTGGAACCCGCCGCAGCCGAGAAGGCCCACAGGCACCTGGCAGCCCTGCTGGACTCCGCCCAGTTGTCGGACGAACAGGTGCTGCCCCTGGCAACAGCGGTACTCCGCGGGCACCTCACGCAGGCAGGAGCCGCCGAACTGCTCGTGGGCTCCGCCCTCAGCACCGACCTGGGACGGAGGCGCCGCCGCGTACTGCTCGACCGGCTGATCGCCGAACAAACAGCCTCCCTCCCCCAACACGGCGCTGTTCCCGGACCCGGCGGCGAAGACGCCCTCCCGGCAACGTGAACATCCTGCCCCGGCGCCGCAAGGACACCCGCTCCGCACCCGAGGAGCCTGGCACCGAGGCTGGGTATCCGCTCACCCTGAGCGGTGAGCGAATACCCAGCCATATCGCCAGCGTGTTCTTCACCGTGCGCATCGACGGGGTATGGCGCCTCATGCACGACGCACCACTCGATCATCACGACCCGACGACACTCGCCCGCCATCACCTGCGCCAAGAGGCCGCCCGCGTCCTGGGCCGGTACTCCGTCCTTCAGCTCGCTGCGGCCCAGGACGCGGCCAACACCACGGTGATGCGGTGGCATCGCCCCGCAGCCGGTTTGGAGGTCACGGGAGCGGTGCAGCTAGCCGCCACGGCCCGGGACCGCGACTTGGCCGAGGAACACGCACGTCGGCAACAGGCCAGCGACCTCGAACACGAAGACCAAAGGCGCCGCCTGGCCCACCTGCAACAAGTACTCGCCGACCCGGACCTGCGCCGGGTGTGGTGGATGGACCGGTTCCCCGACCGCTACACCGAACTCACAGCGCTCGCAGAGAAATTGAAGAGCCTACCCCTGCCACACGAGCCAGGAAACGACGACACCCACAGCGACATCCAGCGCTTCACCGACCAGTTCCTCACCGCCCTGCACACCCCGCAGCAGCGCGAACTCTTCCTCAGAGTGCTTTCGCAGACCCTGACCGCCCTCGGCCAGCACGACTTGGCAACCGCCACCGCCCACTGGCACATCCACACCGACCCCGGGAGGGCACCGGCATGAACCTGCACACCACACGATGGTTTCTGGCACCCCTGCGCCAACTGCGCACCCGCCAGCTCATGACCCGACATGGGCCGACCCTTCCCTACGCCACCGCATGGGCTCTGGTCACCCTGGCCAGCGCCCCGGACGAGACCGACTTCGTCCGCGTCTGGACCCGCCAGAGTCCCTGCGGCCCGCCTGGCATCTACCACGACCACTGGCATGAGCTCAGCAGCACAGAACAGAACCGCCGCCAACGATGGCTTCAACGCCACGGCCACTCCCCCGTACAACTTCTCCGACTGGACACCGCCCTAGTCGAAGCCGTCGGCATCCACGTCCTCGACTGGGGCCCGCCCTTGACGCCCGCACACGGCAGCCAAAGCTCAGCACACCCACACCGATGTACACACCAGCCATGACACCCTAGGCACTAAAATCCCGCCCGCTTTGGCGTTCGATCTGCTCAGGTGTCCGGGACGGAGACGACCGGGTGGCCCTACGCGCGGCGGCGCGCGGCCTTGGAGGCACCGTTCGCGGACCACGGCCTGACTTGCGCCGCTGACGCTGTGCCCATCTACCACCGACCCGGCAGTGGCTGGGGTGGACGGCGGCCAGGGTGGAGAGCCTGTGCTTCAAGCGGCTCGATGAGCCCTACCGGCCGGTGTGGTCGTGGTTCAAGTACAAGGTGCGGGTCACCACTGAGGCCGTCACCAGAGCGGCCGCCGACTCCCTCGCCACTCCCCGGACGGTGCTCCTGGGCCACCACGACGCCGCAGGCCACCTGCAATAAACCGGCCGCAACACCACGCTGTCGTCCACTGCGGGGACGCGGCGGCCCTCCTGCGGCACGGTGATCTGGCGTAAGTGGCGGACCACGACCTTGTCGGCGATGCAGTCGTTCAGGCCGGATGCGAGGGCGCGGTCGCGTGGTCACCGTGCAGCCCGCCAGCAAAGGGTGTTTCCGGCTGCTGCCGCAGCACGCCACCGCCGAAGCGGTCCCCCTACCGCCGCGGCTGCCCTGGTTCCCGCAGCACCGGAGGCGCATGCGGGGACGGCGCGTACTTTCGCCGGTACGCGCCGCCCTCGCACTTCACTCCCCAGTCACATGCCGTCTGCCCGCGGTCGGGGCGCTCACACGGCCCCGGCCCGGGCCCGGACCTCAGCGCAGCCGCGCGGGTTCGTGCAGCCGGTTGTCCAGGACCGCTTTCGCGGAGCGCTCAGGCGGGTCAGGGCCGGCCTGCCGGGGGCGGGTGTCAGCTGTGGTAGCTGATGTAGCCGTTGCCGTCGCGGTCGTGGTCGCGCTTGGTGTAGGAGTGCACGTCCGCGCGGGCGCCGGAGGGCTTGTACAGGTAGATGGTGTCCTGGTCGTTGTTCCACAGGAAGTTGCAGTTGTCGCGGTAGACGACGTTGTTCGCGTCGGAGTCGGTGCCGTGGCCGCCGCGCAGCTTGATGTAGTCGCCGGGCTGCAGGTAGTGGTTGGCGGTGAAAGTGAAGCGGTTGCCGGCGGCGTCCTTGACGACGTAGCCCTTGAGGTTGACGGTCGCCGAGGACGAGTAGTTCTTGACCGTCAGGTATTCCTCGTCGGTGTTGCCCGTGGAGCAGCTGTTGGAGTCCCGGCCGGGGGCGTCGTACTGGATGCCGCGGACCTTCAGGGCCGAGCTGTACTCGGCGGCCTGAGCCGACACGGCGGGAACGAGAACGGCCAGGGCACCGGCGGTGACAGCCACGGCCAGGACGGAACGGATACGCAAGAGGATGCTCCCCCACACTTGAATGAACGATGTTGCATGGGCAAGACCCGCAAGCAGCCGCCCCGGTTGCACAGGAGGATGCTCAATCACCCGTTCGAGTGAACGCGGCCAGCCACCGATAGGGCGCACAGCCGGTCCAGGACGAAATGGCGGCGCCTTTACGGCACTACGACCAGTCGGGCGACGCCGGCCGGCGGCTGAGGGAGCTCGGGCGGCCCGCCCGGCACCACATGGAAGACGGGGCGTAGGGCCGGCTGCCCACCGAGGTCCGCAAAAGCGCGTACGTGTGTCGTCCGCCCGGCGGGCGAGGGCCCCGCCCCGTCATCGCGCCGGGACTGTCACGGCCTCTTGGTGAATAGCAGGCTGTCGTCGGTCGCGTCGGGTCCGTCGATGGGGCCGACGCCCACCGATACCGGCACCTGGCCTGGCTCGCGGTGCCGGGCCGGGCCGGGCAGCAGCTTCGCGGGCTTCGAGGCGCGCCGGTCGCGTGCTGCCGATACGGCCATTGCCCTCACATCTCTTCGTCGGCCAAGGTGATCCGGATACCCGGGATCGCACCGTACGCGCTGACCCAGGCACGGTCTCCGCCGAGGCCGTCACCGTCCTCGGCGGTGTGCTGTCCGGCCGGGCGGGTTGTGCTCGTCCGAGCATGCCCCGTGGCGGCGGAAGCGGGAAACTGCGGCAAGGTGAGGGCTGGGGGTCCGGACGGGGGCCGGGAGTCACGGGCCCTCACCGTAGTGGAGAAGACGAACTGTCTTCACGCGGTGACCGGATGCCCGGCGGCTCTGCCGGTGTCGTCGCGGCGCATCGCGGTCATGGACAGGTCCGCCAGCCGGGGCATGAACGTGACGTCAAGCCGGTCGACCGGGTGGAGCAGGCCCCGTTCGCAGGTGTCCGCCGACCATACTGTGCACTCGGCGGACGGGTAGGCGGGGTTGACGCCGATCTCTCCTTTGGGGAGGAATCCGTTGAAGGGGGCCGCGATCCGCTCGCCGTTCCAGTAGTTCCACGCCTGCAGGGCTTTGGCCTGCTCGAAGGCGAGATAGAGCTGCGGATACCGTGCGAGGGTCCGCATCTGGCGGAAGATGGCCTGCCCCAGCAGTGACGGCGCGGTCCGGACGAGGCCGTCGAAGTCCTGCTCGCGGAAGGTATAGGCAGTCGCGTCTTCGCCGGGATCCAGGGACAGGCCGGTGAACAGGTGCGAGAGACGGTCCCTGGTGTACTGCGCGGCTCCGGGAGCCAGCGCGGGCTCGATGCGGGCGATCAGGTCGTGCAGGTGCTGATGGTCCGGGTGGAATCGGGACAGGTCGAACAGCTTGTCCATGCCGTCCACCGCGGTGAACGCCAGACGCTTGTAGAGGCGGTTGTTCATCTCGCCGATGGCCGCGTACGTCTTGGTTTCCGGGCTGGTGGAGTGCAGCATCAGGTATTCCGACAGCACCTCGAAGTACAGGTAGCCAAGGAAAGGAAGGTTGTGGACGGCGGTGGCGAGCTGGTCCACGAACATCCCGGGCTCCGTCCGGCGGCCGGTGGCGGTGGCGGTGGCCAGCAGCGTGTCCAGGAACGGGGCGGCCGCGCGGATCTGCTGCAGTGCCCGGCCCCGTAGCTGGGCGTCCTCGGCCCCGGTGAGCAAAGTGCGATGTTCCAGGTAGGTGCGCAGGTGGAGCCGGCCGAGCCGGAGGTAGTCGATGCCCTTCGCCGGCGCCGGGCTGGTGGGGGTGATCTCGATGACCAGGGTGCGGGTGTGCGGCTTGGTCTGCAGCAGGTAGGCGCCGAGATTGTGCGGGCGTAATCCGGCCGGGGTCGGGGTCAGCGGCGCGCAGTACAGCGCGGCGAGCAGGCACCCGGAGGAGGCGTACAGCTGGCCGCTGGCACGGATGGCGTCCAGCGCCACGGTGGTGTGCATCAGGTGGATGGGGCGGCCGCTGGTGAGGGCCTGGGTCATGGCGTTTTGTGCGAGCAGCCATCCGCCCGGGGTGTCGTTGTGCAGGTAGTGGCGCCAGTCGGTGTCGCTTTCGGCGCACCCGCGTGGGACGGGCCGGGCGTGAGGGCTGGTGTGGTCGGTGTGGGCGTCGTCGAGGTCGGTGTCCACGGGGTGGTCTCCTATCGGGTGATGAGGGTCTGGTGGGCGGCGGTGAGGGCCTGGTGGTGGGTGGCGCCGTCGAGGGCGGCCTGCTCGCTGTGCACGACGAGCGTGAACGCGGCCGGGGGCAGCCAGTCGGGCACCGCAATGCGCAGCCGGGTCGTGTCCGGCCACCACCGTCTGAGCGGCAGGCGGTAGCGGTCCATGCAGTCGGCCGCCTTGAGGACGTCCGTCAGGTGCGGGGCCTGCCGGTAGGCGTGCTCTTGGTGGACGGTGAAACGGCTGTAGGGCACGTCGTGCACGGCGATTGCTTGAGCGGCCCGCTCTAGTACGGCCGCCGGTACTGCGCGGCCCAGGGCTTTGGTGACCGTGGCCGCGTGCTGCCGGAACCACGACGCGGCCCGCTGCCCGTGGCCGGGGTCATCCCGGTCATCGAGGCGCCGGCAGTCGTGGACCGCCCCGGCCGCGCACACCGCTGCGATGTCGTCGCCGTCAAGGCCCAGTTCCTCGGCGAGGAGCGCGGCGAGCAGGCTGACCCGGGCGTTGTGGCGGATGCCGTGGTTGGAGCCTGTCAGGCGGGGGGCCGCGAACCAGGATCGTTCGGGTACGAGCATCAGCCCCGGGCGTGGCAAGCTGGGCGCGGCAACGAAGTTCACCGGACGGTTGCGCACGATCCACTCCAGCGTCATCTGGTCCATCGGCTGGTGATCGGGCAGTCGGTGCTGCTGGGCGAGGTCGCGCAGGCAGGCACGGTGGTGGGTTCGGTCGGGCATGGCGTCCTTCGAGCAGATGGGTACGGGCAGGCGTGAAGCTGGGCGTGGCGATCGTGACGATGGGCATACGGCCCAAGGAGCTGGCAAAGCTGCTGGCCTCGGTCCATGCGCAGACAGCCCCTGCGGCGCGGGTCGTCGTGGTCGGCAACGGGTGCCAGGTGCCGGACCTGCCGCCGTGGGTGGAAACGGTGCAGCTGCCCGAGAACCGGGGAGTGACCGGCGGCCGCAACGCCGCCCTGGAGCACCTGCGGGACGTCGACCTGGTCCTGGACCTGGACGATGACGGGCTGCTCGTCTCCGATGACGTATTCGCCCGGATCACCAAGTTGTTCGAGGCCGACTCCCGGCTCGGCATCGTGGGATTCCGCATCGCTGATGAGAGCGGGGTGACGCAGCGCCGCCACGTGCCCCGGCTGCGGGCCGGCGATCCGATGCGCGGCGGCCTGGTGACCGGCTTCCTCGGCGGCGCGCACGTGCTGTCCACGAAGATGCTGGAGCAGGTCGGGCACTGGCCGGACGCGTTCTTCTTCGCCCATGAGGAGACCGACATGGCCTGGCGGGCGATCGACGCCGGCTGGCGGGTCCTGTACGACCCGCAGCTGCTGCTGCAGCACCCGCGGACCTCCCCGGCCCGGCACTCCTTCTTCTACCGGGTGAACGCCCGCAACCGGGTCTACCTGGCCCGCCGGCACTTGCCGGCCGTCTTGGTGCCGGTGTACTTGCTGGTGTGGGTGACGGTGACGCTGGCCCGCACCCGCAGCCTCGCCGGGCTGCGGGCCTGGTTCGGCGGGTTCGCTGAAGGGTGGCGCACCTCGTGCGGGCGCCGCCGGCCGATGCGCTGGCGCACCGTCGTGCGGCTTACCCGCCTTGGCCGGCCTCCCGTGATCTGAGCGGCTCACGCGGCCGCGCGGGCCTGGGCGCGCAGCCAGGCCGGGATCGCTTCGGGGGTTCGCTCCAGCCAGTGAAGGTAGCGGCGCACGCCCGTCTCGATGTCGACCCGGGGCGCCCAGTCCAGCACCTCACGCATGCGGGTGATGTCGGCGCACGCCCCGAGCGGGTCGCCCTCGGGCCGGGGAGTGTCAAGGATCTGCGCGGCGGGATAGTGGTGGCGCACCAGGTCGGCGACCTGCCGGATGGAGGTGGCGCGGCCGGTGCCAATGTTGACGGTGGCCCGGTCGGCGCGGTCGGTGACGGCCGCCAGCAGTGTCGCCTCGGCGATGTCGTCGACGTGCACGAAGTCGCGGACCTGGCGGCCGCCGCCGTTGAGGTGCAGCGGCAGCCCGAGCGCGGCCCGCATCGCGAACCACGCCACGACCCAGCTGTGGGAGTTCTCCTTGACCACCTGCGGTTCGCCGTAGACCGAGAAGTAGCGCACGACGGTGTACGAGCTGCCGGCGCCGCCCAGGGTCAGGGCGGTCTGATATTCGCCCCACAGTTTGGTGTTGGCATACACCGACGCGGGCCGCAGGGGGTCTTCCTCGCTGAACCGGGCGCCCACGGTCGTGGAGCCGGCTCCGACGCCGTACACGCTGGCCGAGGACACGAACACCAGGCGCTTCAGAGTGGCGCTGTGCCGGGCGGCGGCGTCCAGCACGGTCTGGGTGCCCTGGATGTTGGCCTGCAGCGCCGCCCCCGGGTTGCGGGTGCACTCCGCGACGTCGGCCAGGGCGGCGGCATGGATCACGTAGTCGGCACGTCCCACGACGTGATCCATCAGCGCCGAGTCGGTGATATCGCCGGCGATGACGTCGGAGTCGGCCGGGGAGATGCGGAACACGCAGGAGACGGGGGAGCCGTAGGCGTCCAGCCGCCCCACGGCCAGCGGCGTGGCGCCGATCGCGCGGAGCTTGTGCACGATACGGCTGCCGACCAGTCCGAAACCGCCGGTCACCGCCACGGTGGCGCCGGACAGAGCAGCGAGGCGATCGGTTGCGTTCATGCGGGATGTCACCCTTCTCGACACCGCCACGCAGGTGCGTGGCGTGGGGATGTCGAGGACACCACCAGCCATCCGCCGCGCTCCAGGGGATGACTGTGTGGCCGGTGTGTGCCCGCCTCGCCGAAACCAGTTCACCTCCCCTTCGGGTGCGGCATGGTGGTGGTGACACAGCGGAAGGCGATATCGCGGGGGTGGTATGGACCTCGATCAGCATCCACTGACGCACCTGCGCCGGCAGCACCACTGGTCCATGAACGACCTCGCCCGCCTGATACGGGCCGAGGCCCGGCGGCGCGGTCTGCGCAGCGGCGTCGACCGCAACCGGATCTGGCTGTGGGAGGCAGGCGGCACCAGACCGAGCGAGGAAAGCCAGCTGCTGCTGGCCGGCGTCCTCGGGATTCCCGCCGCCACGGTCGAATGTCTTGGCTGGCCCGGCTGGCTGCCCGCCTTCGAGGAACCCGCCCCGTTCAGCCCGTCGGGCAGCCGAGCCGCCCTGAGAGAGGTGCAGGTCACCCGCATGGACCGACGATCCTTCCTGGTGCTCAGCAGCAGCGCCCTGGTCGACATCGCCGCCGACTGGGCTCGCATCGAGCCGCGCCACCTCGGCCAGGCCCTCGACGGGCAGATGGTCGACGAGGAGCTGCTGCGGTGGCTGGAGCAGCGATCCGGTGAGCTGCGCGCTCTCACCTCCGGGCCGCACCGGCAGGTGTCCGGCCTGATCGACGCGCACCTGAGCACTGCTGTCGATCTCATCGCACAGGACCGGTACACCGCGGCTGTCGGCCGCCGCCTGCACGCCGTGGCCGCCGAACTCGCGCACTGCGCCGCGTGGCTGCGCTTCGACGCCGGCCTCCACGCCGACGCCCAGCGCCACTGGCAGGCCGCCGTCCACGCCGCACACCAGGCCGGGGAACGCGACCTGGCCGCCGTCGCCCTGTCCGACCTCGCCTACCAGGCCACCTGGCTGTCCCGGCCCGACGACGCCGTCCGGGTCCTCGAGCACGCCCGCTCCCGCACCCGTACGCCAGCCGCCCGCTGTCTGCTGGACGTACGCCGCGCCCGGGCCTGCGCCGTACTGCAGGACCGGCAGGAAACCCAGCGCGCGCTGGCCTCCGCCGAGACCGAGCTGGAGCGGATACGCCCGCAGGAAACGCCCCCGGTGGTCTCGTGGATGTCGGTGGCGGATGTCAACGCCGACGCCGGACGGTGCTGGCTCGACCTCGGCGACCCGGGACGCGCCGGCGCCGCGATCGACGCAGGCCTCGGCGAACTACAGCCGCGCCGCTCGCGCACGAGAGCGGTGTTCTTGACCTACCGGGCTGAAGGCTCACTGCACGGCCGGGACACCTGGGCCGCCGCAGCCGATGCCCGCGCCGCCCTCGACACCGCCCTCGACTCAGGCGCCGCCCGCTGCATCGACCTGGTCCGCGCGCTCATCCGCCGTACCGACGGCCGCACCGAACAGCCGATGGTCGAGCTACGCGAGTACGCCCGGGAACGCCTCGCCGTATGACACGAGCGGCGCTGAATGTACTGCAACCAGCCGATGGGCAGGCGCTGTCGGCTGCCGGCTGTGGGACGCCTGAAGGCGGTCGCTCGCGGCTCGGCCACGCGACCCGTGGCCGAGCCAAGCACAGCGGGTGGCAGGCGTGTGCGGGTGGTTATCGCCGGTAGGTGAGCTGACGCAGCTGGCCGACCACGGCGAAACGGCGTGATGACCTGTATAGGCACGGGGCCGGGCCTGCGGCCTGTGCAACCTTTGTGACAACGTCCATTGCAACAGGTAGACGCAACCCCCGTCGCAACCTCGTGCTCCTGGCCGGCCGAGGCGTCGAAGTCACGCGGCCCGCGCCCAGTGCGCGGTCACCGCGGCTGAACGCACGATCCACGAGCCCGGCGAGCCCGGAGGGCGGCTGCGCCTCTTCCTGGACCTCCACCCCGACGACGACCAGGACGACGCCGTCAGCGATGGCAACCGGGTGGGCACCACGTTGGCGGACACCGGGCCAGCTGGCCCCGGGAAAGGCTGGCATCGTACAGAGCCGGAACCCGGCCCCACCACACCCGGCATACCATCAGGCACTCACACATCCAATAACGTGACAGCACCGTTTGGGAGCTGTATGCGACGGACTGGTTCGGCGTGGTCACAGTTCCTCGTCGTCGAAGGGCTCGGGCGCGCCGGTGTAGGCGAGGTCGAGGACGTAGCGTTCGGAGACGGGGCAGCTGCTCCACGCTTGGGTGAGGTGGTCTTCGAAGGTGTCGTCGGTGGGGTGATCGAGGATGGTCGTGTAGTAGTCAGCTGTCGCCTGTCGGTTTTCCCACCATGCGTGGCCCTCGTAGACCCCGGGTCGGGGCAGGGTCATCTCGCCTGCGGGCCCGTATTCGAGTTGGTTGACAACGAGGATCCCGGTCTCGGATTCGATGCTGACGGCCGCATGGCCCTCGGCGCTGGTGGGTGGGGTGGGCCGGGTATCCCAGATGCGGATGGTCACCTGCACGTCGATGTCGGGTTGCAGGCTGAGGAGGTACAGGTGGTAGCCGTTGCCGGCTACCACCTGTCGGCGGGCGGCTGCCATGGCGTCGTCGTCGCCGAGGTAGGCATCCGCGTCGTATACCTCGACGACGCGGCGGGCCGGGGTGGCTTTGCAACTGTATTCGGCTAGGAGCGCCATGGCTGCAATGCCTTTCCTGCTGGCTGGTGATCTTCATGTAGAAGGCGTCGCCGTCCAGCATGCGGTTGAGGGTGTACATGTTGTTGAGCCGGCGCCCCCGGTCTCGTTGTCGTCACCGTCGATCAGCCGGACGGAGAACCGGTTGTCGCCCCTGGTGGATCCTTCCTCGGTCGAGGCGAAGGGGTACTCGTCACACTCCAGGCCACTGCCGGAGTAGTTCCCCCACACTTTCACGCACTCCTTGATGGAGCACTTACGGTTCGCGTCCTGCTTCTCCTTGTTGACCAGCCGGTGCAGGGGTTCCTCCGCACCCGGGACGCTCTTGCCCGGCCAGGAGGGGAAGGTGCGCTCAGGGCGGTTCAGGGCGTCGTAGATGTGCAGCGCGCTTTCGTTGACCGCCGGGTCCTTCTGGCTCATCACGAGTTCCACACGAGCCCTGGTGAAGACCGTGCCCTTGTACTTGCCCGCGGCCTTCCCGGCGTAGTCGTAGCGGACGCTCGATGTGTAGACGCTGCTTCCTTCGGTGAAGGGCGCAGCGTTGGGGCACTGGCGCTCAGGTCCATCGTGATAGTCGAAAAGACGCGCTGCTGGTTGCCCTGGTCGAACAGGGCGCCCTTGTCCGGGAAGGTGTAGGTGAGGGCCCAGTGGAGTGTGCTGTCCCACACGCCGAGCAGTTCGTCCCGGGCCACGGTCTGCGGCGCGGTCACCTTGGGATCCGAGTCACTCTTGGACGCATTGATGCTGTCTCGGATGTGCTGGCCCAGCCGCCACTTCGTGGCGTCTTCGGTCGGGATCGGCTGGACGCGGATGTTTTCAATCACCGGCCGTTTCAGCTCGCAGGAGGCGACCTAGTGGGTTCCACGGTGGCGTCCCCAGTGCGCACCGCAGGAGGCCGGGACGGCTTGCCCGGCGCTGGTCGGAGCGGGCGCGCCGGGTTCCTGCCAGTGGTGGTGCGTGGTCATCGCGGTGGCTCCTTCGCTTCGGGCCGCCCTTTGGTGGGCGGTGTTCGGGGAAGCAGCGTGCACAAGGCGCCCTTGACTGCGGTCTGACGGCCGCCGCCAGCGAGCGTGGTCAAGGGGGAACGCAGCGGTGGTCGAGGTCGTAGCCGACCTGGGAAGGGGCACGGTCGAATTCGCGGCCGGGCCGAACAAGGCAGCCATGGAGGGCCAGGTTCAACCCTTGCAGCCTGATTCACTCCTTCTGGACGGAGAGGGGTAATTCTCCGGCTGCTGTCCACAAGTCAGCAGGCCGAGCGTGCGAGGACGACGCCGCGGATCGCGCGGCGGCCACCGTGAGGAGAGCTTGATGCCCTACCTGCCCCCGCCCCGTACACCGCTGACGCCCGATCAGGTGGAGCGGGGCTTCGACTACCTCCTGGCGCTGCAGATGGGTGGCGGCGCAGCTGTCGCCGGGCAGGCGGAAGCGGATCCGGAGCCGGCGTTCGTCCTGCTGCGGCTGGCCGAGGACATCATCTGGCCCGTCACGGCTGTGGACAGCGACAGCGACCCGTGCGCGAACTCCTTCGCGCTGGATGAGGTCGGGTGCGTGCTGCTGTCCGCGCTGCGGGACTGGGCACAAAACTCCCTCATCACGGCGGCGTTGGGCATCGCCCGCAGCATCATCGGTTCACGGCGAGCGTCGCCCCGGACCTCGACTTCGCGGAGCCTGTCGGCATCCTGGAGGTGATGCGTGATGAGCGCCTGGTGCTGGCTCATACGGTGCACTCCGGTAGCCGCACCACCGTGGGGATGGGTGCGCGCCGGTGCGGCCGACGGCACGGAGTGGTGCGTATCGGGCGGGGTCGATGCGGTGGAACAGGCCGCTTGAGGGTGCCGCATTTCCCGCGAATCTGCCGGCTTCGTCAACGAGATCAACGGCACTTCGACAGATCCACGCTGCCGAGCGCGAGCTCAATCGGAGGGCGTGACCGGGACCCGCAGGCCGAGCCACTGATCGGCGTCCCAGGCCCGGAACCGCTCTACTTCGGTGAACCCCAGCTTTGCCGCGAGGCGCATCGAGCCGACGTTGGCGGTCTGAGTGGCGAGCACCACCGGCTCACCGGGAAAGACGCTTTCGAACCAGTCCAGTGCCGCCGCGCACGATTCGGCGGCATACCCGAATCCCCACGCCCGCGGCAGGAACAGGTAGCCGAGGTCGGCCCTCCCCGCGGCAGCCGGGCGATGGTGCTCCGGCGCTCTCCTGAGCAGGACCTGGCCGATCATCGCCCCGCCGAGATCGACGACGAAACTCCCGGGCCACCGCTCGGGCACCTCGGGCAACTCGCGCTCAAGCTCGTCACGCGGCCGGGGTCCACCGAGATAGGTGTGCACTTCCGGCGACGCCAGCAGCTCGATGAACGCCGCACGGTCCCGGGCCTCGGGCTTACGGAGCACGAGCCTTTCGGTCCTGATCGGTGCAGGCGGCCAGGCAACGGGTCCGAGATCCATCATGTCGGCCAGCCAATCAGCAGGCTCGGCATAAGGCGATACCGGTGAGGCCAGTAGATCTTCCGGCGCCCAGCGCGTCCAGGGGGTCAGAGCGGCAGGGTTATACCCAGCTGCTGCATGGCCCTGGAGGGGGGACCGCCTTCGGAACGTTCGGTCTTATAGCCCTTCACACGCGGCTCGAGGGTGCGTGGGTCGACGGCTTCGGCGGGGGCGCTTTTGGCGTACAGGCCCTCGGGCTCGCTATCGCGGTCGTGCGGCAGGAGCCAGAAAACGCGACGACGGAACGTTCCGGAAGCGCGAGAGGGCTTTGCGGTGGGGCCAAGAAGGGCGTAACCGACCATGCGTCCGTCCCGGTGGTAGGCCGGCTTGCCCTTGCGGGTGGGTAGTCGGTCCAGGCTCTGGCGGACGTAGTCGAGGTTGCCGATCTCTTCCAGCCAGACGAGCTCGGTTTCGTGGCTGATCTCGTCCTCGGTGATCAGGGAGCTCATGCGCCGGCTTCCCTTTCCTGGTCGGTGAGCAGTCCGATGCCCGGGTAGTGCTTGCGCTGGTTGGACAGGATCATCTCCTTGGGCGAGGCCAGTCCCACGAGTTCCCGAGTGCGGGCGGCGAACGCTCTGGAGGACATGATCGGTGCCCCTTCATTTTGGCACCACGCCTTGTAGGTGGCGTAGAGCGCCGTCTGCTCGGCCCTTAGATCTGGGCCCAGTACGCAGCACTCTTCGTAGAAACGGCCAGTGTGGTCTTCGGTTTCGGCGTAGGCGGTGGTGGCGATGCGGACGCGTTCGGGGCCGGTGAGGTCGCGGTCGCCGGCGAGATAGCGGCGAGCGCCGTCGATGAGCCAGCCCAGGATGCCGGGGCCTTCCTCGGTGACGAGGATGTCCGCCAGGTTGTCGATCTTGCGGTGGTCGGGGACGACACGTTCGAAGGGGATCAGTCGCATGCGGCGCCAGAAGGCGAAGCCGCCGGTGCCGACTTCGGGACGGTGGTTGCCGAGCAGCCACAGCTTGTGGGTGGGTTCGAAGCTGAAGAAGTCCTGCCGCATGCGGCGGGCCTTGATGCGGTCGCCGCCGGTGAGCAGTTTGACGCGGGCTTCGTCGAACTTGTCGCCGGGCTTGACCTCGGAGCAGACGATGACGCGGCGGCCGTGGAGTTCGGCGAGGTCAGTGGGGTGGCCTTCGTAGGGGCGGGCCATGAGGAAACCGGGCGGAGCCGCATCGGCGTAGTCGCCGAGGAGTTTCATCAACACGTCCAGCAGGACGGACTTGCCGTTCTTGCCGGAGCCGAACAGGAACGGAAGGATCTGGGCGCCGACGTCGCCGGTGACGGAGTACCCGAGCAGCAGCTGCAGGTAGTCGATCATCTCCCGGCCTTCGGCGTCATCACCGAAGGTGTCGGTCAGGAACCTTTCCCACCTCGGGGTGGGCACGTGCTGCGGGCCAACGGTGGTGGAGCGGGAGTGGAAGTCCTTGTTCGGGTCCGGGGTCTTCACCAGCCCGGTGCGCAGGTCGACGATTCCATCCGGAGTGCACAAGGCGTAAGGGTCGGCGTCCAGCAGAGCGGCGTTGAGGACCATGCCCGGGGCGGACTTGGCCTGGGCGAGCATGGCGTTGATGCCGGCGGTGGACAGGGCTCGGCGGCGGTGCCGCTGCAGGGCGGTGGTGGTGAAGACGCCGCGGGGGTCATGCGTGGCAATGCTTTCTGCAAGGTCGCCGGCGGCCCACAGGACGGTGTCGTCCTCGTCGATCT
This sequence comes from Streptomyces sp. NPDC052701, assembly GCF_040678355.1. Lineage (NCBI taxonomy): Bacteria > Bacillati > Actinomycetota > Actinomycetes > Kitasatosporales > Streptomycetaceae > Streptomyces > Streptomyces sp. NPDC052701. Next base: position 2,150 of record NZ_JBFATO010000053.1, on the reverse strand, counting down.
GCCAGCGGGTGGTGTCCCACCGGTACCAGCCGATGCCAGGCACGTGGCGGTAGTCGTTGGCATAGAGGTTGACGAACAATTTGGCGTTGCCGCGGTCGGTCAGTGTGTCGGGCAGCAGTCCGTTGGCAGTTGCCTCACCGGCCGGGAGGTGGTTGGTCTCGCCCGGTACCGGACGTGGTACTGCGGTGCCACGTTGGGCGCGGATCTGGGCGGCGACGGCTTCGGGGTTGAATTCGAAGAGCGTCTCGGGCTTGGGTGACGTCACGGGCGCCTCCCGTTGCCGTGCAAGGGCCGCTTGAGACCTGCGGCGAGACCACTGCGGATAATCTGCTCGATACGGCGCTCCTGTCCGGGACGGGCCGCGGTCGCGGTTTCCTTCAGAGCCTGTTCTGCCTCTTCCTGGGGCAGGCGGCCGGCGGCGATAAGACCGCCGAGGGTGTAGGCAGCGCGGTTGAGGGTGTCCGAGAACCCGGCGCCTTCGGCGATCTGACCGCAGGCCTCGACGGGGGCAAGGACCGAGGTGAGGATGCGCTGGAGGCCGTCTCGGCCGCCGCCTGCGGCAAGGACGGCTTGACGGGCGCGGGGCGGGACTGGCCTGGGAGTAGGGGTGGTGGGCGAGGGCAGGTGACCGGTGCGCTCGAGTTCCTGGGCGATCCAGAGGGGCAGCGGGGCTGGCTCACGGGTGTCCCCGATGGGGGTGTAGGTGCCGTGCTGGGTAGTAGTGCCGGGGGCGATGATGTAGCTGCCGTGGGCGCGGATGTCGACCTGCCAGGCCAGGGCCCGGCCCGTGCTGGAGCCGACGGAGGACTGCCAGCGGCGGCCGTCTCCGGCCCGGTACCAGACGTGCAGGCCCCCGGAGGGGGTGCGTACGCGCAGGGTGGTGGTGTCGTCGGCGGGGCTGGGCTGGCCGTGAAGGGCGGCAAGGACGGCGAGCGTGTGGAAGCCGTTGGCCAGGCCGGTGAGGTCGACATGGTCAGCGATGGGAATGCCCGGCAGGATCCGGTCCCGTGTAGGCGGCTGGGCGGGGTGGGCGTCAATGTCGATGACGACCAGGCCGGCTGGGCCGCAGGACACCCCGATGCCGAACTTTGGATTGGTCCTCCACCATTGGTGAATGCGGTCCTGGTCGAGCGTGGCAGCGTGGAACCCGTGGCACCAGCGGCCTGCCGGGATACAGGGGCACAGGGTCGGCGGGTGAGGGCGGGTACGACAGTCGCTGCAGTTTGCGGCCGGGGTCTTACGACCCGGAGTGAGGGGATGCACCGGCCAGCCTTGGCGCGCGCACCAGCAAGCAGTGGCAAGCGACAGCTCAGCGACTGAAGGACCAGCGGCGGGCTGCCGTGAGTCGCTATGAGGAAAGTGCAGCTCAGCTGGCATCTCCACCCCCTGTTAGCGACCGAAGCGACTCAACGACGGACACAGACTAGCGAACGTTGCCGGTGAGGTTGTGGAGCACATGCGAATACGCCCTGGAGCCGTGTCGATGATGCGATCGGTGAGGCAGGTGCCAGCGACTGAAGGAGGAGGAAAGCGACCAAGGCAGCTTCGGTCGCTCTACAGCCAGGCAGGGAAAGCAGCAGGTCAGGTGAGGTTTGGTGTCGCAAACAGCGACCGAAGCGACTGAAGCTTCGTATATATCACGCACACGCGCACACACGAATGTCTTCATATGTCGGGAGCTTCAGTCGCTTCAGTCGCTGTGGCTGACTCATCAACGCTCTGAACTGGGCTTTTCGCTTCCGTCAACAGCGACTGAAGAGTCGCTGGGTCGCTGACCCTTCAGTCGCTGGGTCCTGCGGAGAGCAGCGACCGAAGCGACTGAAGCGACTGAGGGCCGGACAAAGGTTGAGCAGAAAGCGCTGGCCGCTTTTCCCAGCACCTGCCTTAGCAGCTTGTCCTTCACCCGCCCCCGCGCCAGTGCCGGCAGCCGGCTGCACCCCGGCTAGCACCCTCACGCCAACCGGCGCCGCCCCCAGCGTCGAGACCCCGCCGAGCAGGGCCAGGAACGGGCGCACCGTGTTGTACTGGTTCGCCGGCGCGGTCCGCATGGTGACCTGAACCGCCCCGGGTTCGGTAGAGATCTCAGTTGGTGGTTGTGACCTGGGGTTTCGTGGTTGTCAGGTAGTAGCTGGTCTCGTATTCGACGGGTG
>NZ_JBFATO010000052.1:0-40533 GCF_040678355.1 Streptomyces sp. NPDC052701 | reverse complement strand
TGGTCCAGCTGACGCCCTCGTGCGCGAGCCCGAACTCGTTCGGGTGCGTGAAGCCCGCGAAGACGTACCCGAGGTAGCGGTGGAAGGGCTCCTCCCGCCCGGACACGGGGGCGCCGTTCGTGTGCGGGCCGCGCGGCCGGTCACCGGCCCTCCCCGTCCGCGCCCCGCGGAAACCGGCCCGCGTCGCGTCCCGGACCCGGCTCACCCGGCGACGGACACCGGCGGCGGCCCGGCCCCCGGGCGCGTCGGGGACGCCCGCCCGCCGGGCGTCCCCGGCATGCCAGGCGCGTCCCGGAAAACAACCGAACTCACGTACAACCCTCGCGTCCCGTCGCGGGTCTCCTGATCGCCAACCGCCTGTGAACCCGCGGACGACTCCCGGCAGATCCGGACGGCCCGGCGCCTCATCGACTGCGGATGCCCGTCAGGCATCCCCGCATGCCGCAGGAGCACCCCGCATGCACCAGCACCAGCGCCCGCAAGGGCGCTCCCACCCGCGGCCCGCCCCCGCGACGGCCACCCGCGGCGCCCAGGGCCTGGCCGCCGCGGGCCTCTCCCTCAAGACCGGTGCCGACCCCGGCGCCGACCTCGGCTCCGTCCCCGCCCAGTGACGCACCGCCCACCGTGACGCACCGACGACTCCCCTGTGAGGCACGTACTCCCATGCGGTCCCGTATCACCGCCGCCGCCCTCGCCGCGGCCCTGGCCCCGTCCGCCCTCGCCCTGACCCCGTCCGCCGCGCACGCCGCGCCCGCCGCCGCCCCGTACGACTTCAACGGCGACGGCCGCGCCGACCTCGCGATCGGCGCACCGGGCGCCACGGTCGCCGGGCAGGCGAAGGCGGGCGCCGTGACCGTCGTCTACGGCAGCCCCACCGGCCCCAAGACCTCGACGCGCACCCTCCTCACCCAGAACACCGCCGGCCTGCCCGGCACCGCCGAGGCCGGCGACGCCTTCGGCTCCGCCCTGGCCTCCGCGGACCTGGACACCGACGGCTACGCCGACCTGCTGGTCGGCACGCCCGGCGAGGACGGCAGCGACACCAACGACGGCACGGTCACCGTCGTCTGGGGCTCCGCCTCCGGGCTGTCCGGCGCCCGCACGCTGTTCAGCTTCTTCAGCACCGACTACGACCGCTACGGCCAGGCCCTGGCCGCCGGCGACTTCGACGCCGACGGGGACACGGACGTCGCGGTCGGCTCCACCGGCCCGATCACCCTCTCCCTCGTCGACGGGCCGCTCACCAGGACCGGCGCGCACAACGGCGGTTCTGGCTCGCGCGACGACTGGTGGGCGTCCTCGTACGGCGTCACCCACCTCTCCTCCGGCGACGTCACCGGCGACGGCCACCCCCGGGTGGTCCTGCACGGCCGCGCCCTGAACTCCGACGACGCCGCCACCGGCCTGGCCGACATGAAGATCGGCAACTACACCGACTGGCTGCAGAAGCTGCCCGCCGGATACGTGTCCGCCGTCGGCGACATCGACGGCGACGGCCACGACGACATCGCCGTCGGCAACGACCGCGAGACCTCCGCCGACCCGGCGGGCGGACCCGGCGGCAAGGTCACCGTCGTCTACGGCGGCCCCGAGGGCCCGGACACCGGCCGCGCCCCGCTCGTCCTCACCCAGGACACCGCCGGCGTGCCCGGCGCCTCGGAGCCCGGCGACCGCTTCGGCAGCGGCGTCTCGCTCGGCGACGTCGACGGCGACGGCCACGCCGACCTGGCCGTCGGCGCCGCGGGCGAGAACTCCTCCGCCGGTGCCGTCACCGTCCTGTACGGCTCGGCGTCCGGCCTGACCACCAAGGGCGCGACGTCGTACACCCAGAACACCCCGGGCGTGCCCGGCACCTCCGAGCAGGGCGACCGCTTCGGCGCCCGGGTGGTCCTCGCCGACCACACCGGCGACCGCCGCGCCGACCTGTCGGTCTCCGCGCCGGGTGAGAACTCCGGCGACGGCGCGGTCTGGTCCCTGCGCTCCACGGCGACCGGCCCCACGGCCACCGGCTCGACGAGCTTCGGCCCGGCGACCACGGGCGTGTCCACCGCCGGCGCCCCGGGCTACGGCACGGCCCTCGCCCCCTGACCCGGAACGGGAACGCCCGATGCGCCAGCGCACCCTCCGGCCGGCCGCCACCCTGACGACCGGCCTGCCCACCGCCCTGCCCGCCACCCCGGCGCCCTCCGGCCTGTCCGACCTCGACGGCGAGCACCACCCCGCCGGCGCCATCCGCCACCTGCGCGGCTCGGCCGCGGGCATCACCACCGCGAAGGCCGTCGGCCTCGGCCCGGGCTCACTGGGCCTGCCGACGCCCGGCTGCCTCAGGCTCGGCCAGAACATGCTGAGGTGACCACCGCCACCGCCACCGCGGACCGGGGTGTCCCCCGTACGGCTCATCCCCGACCGCCCACGGAGAGAAGGCGGTTCACCCCCTAGGGGATGTCACAGCTCGGCAGCAAAGCCGGGCCCGGACGCCCGGGCCCGGCACACCATTCCCCGGGACCAGGTACGTTCGAAGGCGTGGCTGGATTCAGGATCGGACGCGGCCGGGACAACGGCGCTCCTCACGCGCGACCGCAACAACCCCCGTACGGACAGCAGACGCCGCAGGGGCCGTCGTACGGCTACCCTCCGGCGCCGCAGCCGTACCCGCAGCAGCCTGGGTACGGCACCGGCGGCGGCTACGGCCCGGACGAGCCGGAGTACTTCGGCGACGGCACGCACCCGCCCGGCCCGCAGGGCCCGCACGACCCGTACGCGGCGAACAACCCGGGCCACACCCAGGCCTTCTCGATCGGCGAGGACCCCTACAACCAGGGCGACACCTACCGCGCCGGCTCGGCCCCGCCGCCCGGCCCGATCGGCCCGCGCCTGCCCTGGAAGGACCTGCTGAAGGGGATCGTCCTCTCCCCCGACCGGACGTTCCTGCGGATGCGCGACTACACGATGTGGGGCCCGGCCCTCGTCGTGACCTTCCTCTACGGCCTGCTCGCGGTCTTCGGCTTCGACGGCGCCCGCGAGGACGCGATCAACGCGACCCTCTCCAACGCGATCCCGATCGTGCTGACGACGGCCGTGGCGATGGTGCTGAGCGCGTTCGTCCTCGGCGTGGTCACCCACACCCTGGCCCGCCAGCTCGGCGGCGACGGCGCCTGGCAGCCCACGGTCGGCCTGTCCATGCTGATCATGTCGATCACGGACGCCCCCCGCCTGGTCTTCGCGATGTTCTTCGGCGGCGACGCGTCCTTCGTCCAGATCCTCGGCTGGGCCACCTGGGTCGCGGCCGGCACCCTGCTGACCCTGATGGTCAGCCGCTCCCACGACCTGCCCTGGCCGAAGGCGCTGGGCTCGTCGGCGATCCAGCTGATCGCGCTGGTGTCGATCGTGAAGCTCGGCACGTTCTGAGGACGCGGGACGCGGGACGCACGGACGCGTCCCGCAGACGCGCACGCACACACGGAGAGGGGCTCCCGGCCGTGGCCGGGAGCCCCTCCCGCATATCTCGTCCGCGCCGCCGTCAGGCGTCGAGCACCTGGCCCGCCCGCTTCACGACCGGGGGTTCGACGGACCACGGGAAGTTGATCCACTCGTCGGTCCGCTTCCACACGTACTCGCACTTCACCAGCGAGTGGGACTTCTCGTAGATGACCGCGCTGCGCACCTCGGCGACGGCGTCGAGGCAGAAGTCGCGCACCAGCTTCAGCGTCTTGCCGGTGTCGGCGACGTCGTCGGTGATCAGGACCTTCTTGTCGGAGAAGTCGATGGCGTTGGGAACGGGCGCGAGCATGACGGGCATCTCGAGGGTGGTCCCCACACCCGTGTAGAACTCCACGTTCACCAGGTGGATGTTCTTGCAGTCCAGGGCGTAGGCGAGCCCGCCCGCCACGAAGACGCCGCCACGGGCGATGCTGAGCACGATGTCGGGCTCGTACCCGTCGTCGGCGATGGTCTGCGCGAGCTCGCGCACGGCGGTGCCGAACTGCTCGTAGGTGAGGTTCTCTCGTATGTCACTCATGGGAGGGGCCGCCTGTCAGACCTGGGTCCGGTGGAAGTTGAGGTAGGACCGGGACGCGGTCGGCCCGCGCTGCCCCTGGTAACGGGACCCGTACCGCTCGCTGCCGTAGGGGGACTCGGCGGGCGAGCTGAGCCGGAACATGCACAGCTGCCCGATCTTCATGCCGGGCCACAGCTTGATCGGAAGGGTCGCGAGGTTGGACAGCTCCAGCGTCACGTGCCCGGAGAACCCCGGGTCGATGAACCCGGCCGTGGAGTGGGTCACGAGCCCGAGCCGCCCCAGGGAGCTCTTCCCCTCCAGCCGCGAGGCGAGATCGTCGGGCAGCGTGATGACCTCGTAGGTGCTGGCGAGGACGAACTCACCGGGATGCAGGATGAACGGTTCGTCCCCCTCCGGCTCCACGAGCCGGGTCAGATCCGGCTGCTCGACGGCCGGGTCGATGTGGGGGTAGCGGTGATTCTCGAACACCCGGAAGAAGCGGTCGAGACGCACGTCGATGCTCGACGGCTGCACCATGGATTCGTCGTACGGATCGATCCGCACCCGACCGGCGTCGATCTCGGCCCGGATGTCCTTGTCTGAGAGAAGCACGCCCCGAGGATACGCAAGGCGCGCGGAGCAGCCACAATCGTGACGACTCCACGCGCCCGGGTCCTGCGCCTGTGCTGCCTGTGCAGCCTCTGTGGTCCCTGCCGCTGCCTGTGCAGCCTCGGTGGTCCCTGCCGTTTCTCCGGCCCCTACTGCTTCCCGAGGCTCACCGGCACGGCGCTGCGCAGCCGCGCGCAGCGCGGACACCGGACGAGCCGCCCGGGCCCGAGCCGCTCGGCCTTCTGCATCGGGAACGAAGCGGTGGTGAACACGTGCCCCTCGGCACAGCGGAGGACGACGGTGCGCTCCATCAAGTCCTAGAGTCCCTTCCCCAAGAGCCGCGTCCGGCTGCTACTCGCCTGACGACAAAAGCCACATTACGGGATCAAAGGGACGACCCTCCAGGCGGCACTCCGGCCCGCCCGACCCCTCTCCCACCCCTCCACCGTACGCCCCAACTCCAGCCCCCCGCAGCCCGGTCACCCCTCTGAAACGCCATCAGGCCCCAGGGCCTGAACACCTGGGGCCGGACATGAGGTACAGTGGGCGAGCGTTCGGACACCGACTCCGGATACCACGGATCGGCGTCTTACGCGGGTGTAGTTTAATGGTAGAACATCAGCTTCCCAAGCTGAGAGCGCGAGTTCGATTCTCGTCACCCGCTCCATGAAAGGCCCAGGTCAGAAGCCTGGGCCTTGTTGTTTTGGGCAGTGATCAGTCCCCGCGTGCCGGCAGCGCGCCAGATACGCACCACCTCGTTCAGCGGGCTGCGTCATGGCAGCCGGCCGAGCTGCGGCTCCAGGAGGTCCAGAGCCTCCTCCCAACGGAAGCGGTCCGCCCCGCCGCCGGCCTTCGGCCTGTGGGGCTCGTAGGTACCGAGCAGGACGTTCATCTCGCGCAGCGTTTCCAGACTCCGCGCATAGGCGGGATGGGCTGCCTGGGCGGCGTTCAGATAAGGCAGAACGGCGATGGGGAGGCCCATGCCGTACGCCTCGCACAGGATGCCCAGAGCGAGGGTGTCGGAGATTCCTGCAGCCCATTTGTTGATCGTGTTGAAGGTGGCAGGGGCGACGGCGATGGCGTCGGCGGGAGGCAGGGGGCGTGCCTCACCGGGTGTACGCCAGGCGGAGCGAATCGGGTAGCCGGTCTGCTCCTGGAGGGCCTCGGCGTCAAGGAAGGTCAGTCCCTGAGGCGTGGCGACGACGCCGACGTTCCAGCCCCGTTGCTGCGCGGCTCCGATCAGCCTGCCGACATCGGCGGCGACGCCGCACGCGCAGACGACGACGTACAGAAAGGGTTCCTTGCCCATCGCTGTCGGATCGATCACGCGGGTACTCCCAGTCGGCGACTGAAGTGGTGCAGTCCGGGCAGCGTACGGCGGCGGTCGCGAGCCGCCATGTCCGCGACCAGATCGCGGACGGAGGGACGGCGGACGTCCTGCGCGGCGCACGTCTCGGCGATACGCAGGGCCCGGTAGCCGTCGGCAAGGCGGCCCTGCTGGCTGTGTGCCCGGGCCACCTCCAGCCACAGCGCGGCCCGGCGCTCCGGGACGGGGATGTGGCGGCGCATGAGCGGATGGGCCGCTTGAAGAGCGAGGCCGGGGTCGCCGAGGGCCACCAGTGCGCTGACCTCGTGAAGAGCCACGTTGGTGGAGTCGAAGTTGGCCCAGGCGTCGGGCCGGTCGAGGGAGACGTACCGGGCCACATCCTTGGCCTCGGAGAGGAATTCATCCGTGGCGGCGCGGTCACCACCACCGTTGGCCGCGGTCACGCCGCGCAGAAGCAGCAGTCCGACGGCCGCGAGGTACTCCGGGGAGCGGCGGTCGTAGGAGCCGGTGAGCTGGTCGGCGGTGTGGCGCACGAGTGCGACGGCCTGGGCGGTGTGCTTCTCACGGGTGAGGACGTGCGCCTGTACGCGGACGCTGGAGGCGAGTACCAGCGGATTGCCGGAGCGTTCGGCCTCGGCCGTCGCACGACCGACGGCGAGCCAGGCGGTCCCTTGATCCTGCTGCTTGAGCAGCAGGCTGACCGCGGTCTGGTACGCCGTGGCCAGGAGCGGCGACAGCGCATCCGTGGTTCTCGCGTCACCTGCGGCCTGCCGCAGGTCGGCGATCAAGCCGGGGAGCACGCGTTCCAGCGCCGTGTAGTCACAGGTGTGGAAGAGCCTGCGGGCCGCGCCGACCCGCTCGCGCAGGACGGCCGTATCGAGGGGGGCGGCGGTTCCTGCCGGAACCGGCCCGGGGAGGAGGGCGTGGACGAGTTCGCCATGGGCGGCGGCTGAGCCGGCTGGGGGCACGAAAGCCGCGACGCCGGCGGCAAGGAACGTACGACGACGCATGTCCTCTGCTCTGGACCCTGTGGGGGAAAGGTCGGACGCGGCGGCGAGCCCCAACTGCTCGAAAGGGATGCCAAGCTCTTGCGCGACGGCCCGCAGAACGCGGGTGTCCGCTGTGCCACGGCCGCTCTCCAGGCGGCTCACCTTGGACTGGTGATAGCCGAGTGCGGCAGCGACGTCCTTCTGCGAGCGTTGTTGTAACACCCTTGCGCGGCGGATCACTTCGCCGATCCGCCGCGCTTCGCTGCGTGCTTCGGCCATCTGCCACGGCCCCTTCCGCCACCGCCGATCCTGCCTGCCCAACGGCGCTTGAATCAGCCGGGTTCCGCCTCGATGCAGCTCTTGCATACCCCATGCGCCAACAGCACATGGCCCGAACGGCCACAGCAATCGGCTGGTTCCTTGAAGTGGCACCACCGACGCCGCTCTCCCGAGGAAGGTCACACATGGCAGCGCACCGGCTCGTCCTATCGGTCCCGGCCGCGACAAGTGCGGTCACCGCCGCGCGGCACCAGGCCGTGGACGGGATACGGGGCTGGGATGCAGGACTGGACCACGATGTGGTGCACACGGCGGCCTTGGTAATCAGTGAACTGCTCACGAATGCGGTTCGACATGCCGGCGCCGGCCGAATCCTCCTGAGTGTTCGGCTCACTGGAATCGTCCTGCGCATCGAGGTCTGCGACTCCAGCTCATCGCTTCCCCGGCCCGGCCTCCCGGACGACGACAGCGAAAGCGGGCGTGGCCTGCTCCTCGTATCCGCTCTGGCCGACCGGCACGGCGTCAGGCCGACAGCCGCTGGCAAGCGGTGTTGGGCCGAGATCTTCCTGTCCACTCCGTCGACGACGGAGTCCCCCGTTTCCCTGCCCCTGCTTAAGAATTGACCATGCCACCCGCCTCACCTCGCCCGGCGCGGATTCCCGAGGTGCGTGCCGTACATACCGGGCAACCACCCGTCGACACCGGCGAAGCCGGAGGTTTCGGGACCACCGCTCCGTCGTCGGCCTCTGCGGGAGTCCCGGGAATGCCCGTGGAGCCGAGTGACGCTCCAACCGGCACCGGCAGGATCCCACGGGGTTACTGGTGCGAGTGCTGGACCAAAGCCGTCACAGGCAGGACGGGAGGACCGGTGCTCCTGGCCTCCTTCGGCGCCTGCTCGGCGGCTCAGGCCGACCGATGGGTCGCGGTCGCACTCCGCACGATCTCACCGGTGCTCGACGCGGACGCCTCGGACGAGGCGTGGACGTGGCTGTACGAGGACCGCATCGAAACACGCCGAGCCCTCCTGCGAGGCGAACCCTGCTCGGTGACGATCACGCACGCCAACACCCGCATCACATGGGCGATCCGGCCGGTGCTTTTCCTACCATTCGCGCATCGACAGGACGGCGAACTCCCGCCGTGCGCATACGCCTTCAAGCCCGGCGCCGCAGACTGAGTTACGAGTTCCTCTACTGGTTCAAGGCGGCTCGTATTCGCTGCCGCGCGCAGCCCGGCCCCCGGCCGGGCCTGCGCTCCTGTCTCCACCCCGCTTCAGCCCGGCCGGCGCCCGGGCCGCGCGCACAGCAATCAGCTGCCTGATGCCAGAGAAGGGGTACGTCGTGGCTAAGGCGGTCGGTTCCACGGCTTTAAGGCAGCCACTTTGGCGCGAGCCTCGCAGATCATGGCCCCAACGTCGTGCTTTACCGGGTAGGTCCACAGACTGCTCGACGCGCCGAAAGCTTACGGGGCCATGATCACTCGTGCCAAAGCAGCTCCAGCCCAAAGCCGCTCCGCCGAGCTTATGACTACGGGAACCGCTTGAACAGCCTCCCGATGTCGCGGGCGGCAACTTCAACGGTGCTAGACCCTTGACGCTCGTACCAGCTGTCATTGTAGGGAACCGGGTGCCCCACAGACTTCACCGTGAGAAGCAGTACCGGCTTTCCATGGTAATTAGCGGGACGCATGTCACGAAGCACTTGGGACTTGAGGTCAGACTCCAGACCGGACGCTCTCACCTTTTCCGTGAAGAAACTCATATAGCCGTCCAGTGAACCACCATGCCGCGAGAACTCGTGCTCCACTCCGGTGATCCAGAAGTCACCGTCCTGAACCGCCGGAGCCCCATAAAGGTTTCGGACCCTATCAGCGTCGCTCTTCGTATCGGCGATTCCAATGACAACGTACCCCACGGTGCCGTCACCATCATTGGCGATAGCAGAAATTGCTTTCATGATCCGCTCGAAGCCACGCGAGTCGAAGTTCCCGCTACCATCGAGAGAGTGCAGGCCCTGCTTCAATTCAAACAAACTGTGCTCAGCAAGGGCAGCGCGCAGAAGTCGGTGAATCCTAGCCTCGTTCGCTTCGAAAAGAACGTCCCGCTGGCTAGTCTCTGGCACTGTGAGGTCTCGAAGAACACCTGCCACCGCAGAAATATTATCCCTCTTATTCTCAGCAGACCAGGTGCCCCCTCCAGCCGTGATATTGAGGATGCGATCGCCAATACCGTCAAGGGCCTTGACCATCTCACGAACATCCCTGATTGATCGATTCTCTCGAATCAATAGGGTGTAGAGAGCCAAGAAGATGGTCGCATAGTAGCGCGGGACTCGCTGTCGAGGAGTTTTGAATACGAGTTGAGAAAAACTCTTCCCAGACGTTTTAAGAATATCCTCTAGGACGCCGTGAACATGTTCAAAACGCCCCTTAATTAGCTCTGCACCTTCTCGCTGAACTGCCGATTCGATGCGGTCCCTTCTGCGCTCCTTTGAATCTCCTGGCTTAATTCCATAGTACTCATCCAGCGTCTCAGAAGCGTACCTAGGAACAGCATCAAGAATCATTGTCGCCAAGAGGTCAGCAACGATCTCTTCATCACGCGATTCGCGAACTTGATCCTTCTCAAGGATCTTGTGGCGCACCCAGAAAACGTCTTCAATGAAGACCCCAGGCCCGTTTCGATCGCTAGAGATACTGATAGCCGGCATGCCAGTGAGGGCGACCAAATCCCTTACTGACGTGTCTCCCCTCACAAACGAAGAGACCTCGCGCACTAGATCCGCGAAGTTCGAAATCGCTCCGGCTTGACGGATTTCCTGCCGGGAAAGATATCGCCCGTTAGAGTTAATCCGCCGGAACACTTCCTCGACAATTTCCTCGTCTGGTGCGCGGTAGGTCGACATTGGGAGCACATAGTTGGCAATACTTACGCACTCTCGTCGATCAAGTACCGGAAGGCGTTGCTGCAGCTTCCCCTCGTCTCTCCTCAGCTTGGTTTCAGCAAGGGTTTCGAGGTCAAAATAATAGCCGTCAAGTGGATATTGGTTCTCAATGAAAGAGAAGATGGCATTCAGGCGCTGCAAGCCATCGATAATTTCGAGCGCTGTAGCACCTCCGGCAGTGCGTTCTGCCGTTAGTACCAGAGGGACAGGAAGCTGCTTGCGCAGTGAATCAATGAAAGCCGCTTTTTCGTGAATTGCCCAAACCAGCTTGCGCTGGTATCGCCTATTAACGACGAACGACTGGTTTACGTAGCTGTTGTACAGTGTCTGAATGTTTTCGCCACGGACAATCAGGTTACTGCTCAACTCGGCCATCGAATTCCCCGCACGTTGTAGTCTTGACGTGATCCTTCACTGAGCAGATGGCTCGTTCAGATGAAGGCCCTCGTGACTCTGGTGTGAGGACGCTACCAGGACGACCGAACAGGGGACTCGCCTTCGCCAAGGGTCGGCAGCTCCTCAGCTTGTGGCAGACCTGTGCCGCACATTGCATCTGCCGGGTGCGCGCGGCCCGGCAGATACACAGATCGGGCGGCCGCGCCCGCCCGTGCAAGACGCCTGCCAGATCGTGCGAGGATCCACGGGGAACGGCGGGGACCAGGTCGTCAGCCAGTCGGGCGCCATAGCTGCTCGACCACAGGTCAGCCCGGTAACCAGCCGCAGACAACCCACGCTTCCCAAGCTCAGGGCGCAGTGCCGTCTTCACTGACATCCAGGTCCTCTCGCATGCGTGCCCGAAGCACAGCAAGGGCATCGTCATAAGTTCGACGCCCCTCCAAGTACACGGGATCGGTGGCCAGGACCCCCTCCATCACCCGATCCCGGAGGTCGCGCAGACGGCGGAAAGCATCCTCCGAAGCCTCTATGACGCAACTGGGCGCACTGATGGTCATCTGATACCTCAGGCCGATGCACGGCCCGAACGCTTCGCGAGCCTTGGTGCGGCGCGCCGAGGATTCCATGTCCGGGTCCCGAGCCACGTTGCCGCAGGCGTGACGGGCTTCAGACAGGCTGGCCAGGTAGTCTCCATACAGAGTGCGACGCGCTTGCGTCTCGCGATCCAAGCGCTCCCGCTTCCACCGTTGACGGTCCAGAAGCATGGCGGATCCTGTGGCGATCGCCGCGCCAACTATGGTGCTGATCAAGGTGATCCACTGCATAGACCGACCGTAGCCACTGCTACGACGTGTGTCGGCCCTGCACCACAACCGCACCAGACCGACCGGGGAACAGCGGGGAACCACGGTAAAAACAGTCGATCCAAAGAAGCCACAGTCCAGCCGTTCGCCCAGGTCAGTGCCCGAACCGACCGCGCATGCTCATAGCTTTCCAAGCCGAGAGGGCGAGTTCGGTTCTCGTCACCCGCTCTTCCCGAAGCCCCGGGTCAGCAGCCAGGGCTTGTGCATCGGCAGGGGTTTTCCGGCATCCGGCTTGCCGGGTGCACGAAGGTCGGGCACGCGGAGGGCGCGAGTTCTCGGCGGGTACTGCACTGCAGGCTCAACGCTCCTGGTGCTGAAAGGCGCCGCCGAGCTGTGGTTTGGCTGCGTCCACCGCATTGGTCACGCCCGTGGGCTCTCAACCTGCCGTCCCCTCGGGGAGACGGATGGGCGGGCGTCGCGCGCCCGGGTGAGGGCTGCAGCCAGATCCCGGCCTGTGGAGCCGGGACCTGGCGGGGTCAACGGGGCAGCAGGGTCAGCGGACGTCGGCGTAGTCGCCCGGGGCGGTGGCGGGTGCGGTGGTGGACGAGGCGGCGAAGGTGTACCGCCAGTAGCCGTCCGTCGACGCCTTCGCCGTGGTCCTCAGGTTTCCGGAGCTGTCGGTGGTGACCGTCTTCACGGTCGTGTACGTGGACGTCCCCTTCTTGCGGAACTGCAGCTTCACCTTCTGACCGGCGTAGCCGTGGTAGCCGCCGCGCGTCTCCCAGTCCGCGCGGGAAAGCTTGCCGGTGATGGTGAGGGTCTTGCCCTTGGCCACCGGCTCGGGGGCAGCGTTGGCCGTCAGCGTCGCGTCGCGCAGGACGGGCGCCGACTTGGCGGTATGCAGGTCGACGTGGCCCGTACCGTTCGCGGACTCGGCCCAGGCCGCCAACTTCCAAGTGCCGGCGAGGAAGTTCCGGCCGAGGGCCCAGCGCGGCTGGATGTAGGCGAAGTGCGCCTCGCAGGTGGACGTGGTCGCGTCGACCTTGGTGCAGGCCGCCGGCCAGGTCCCGTAGAGGACGGCGTCGGGGGTGTCGTACGAACCCTTGTAGAGGTACATGTCTCCGCTCGCGATCCCCGACGGGTCGGTGGCGGTGAACTTCGCCTTGAACTCCTGCAGCGGTTCATCGGTCAGCTCCACCGGCCTGCCCGCGTTGACCACGACGTTCGAGATGCGGGTCGCCCGCACCGTCTCGTCGCCCTGCGGCGCCGGGCCTGCGAACGCCCGTGTGATGGTGCGGCGGAGGCTGCCCCCCTGGTCGTCGGCGGCGGTGACGCGCAGGGAGACGAAGGAGGCGGTGGCGGGAACGTCGAGAGTCGCCGAGCCGTCCGGCGCGACGGCCAGATCCGTCCAGGTCGTGCCGTCGTCCGTGGAGTAGGCGAGCCCGGTGATCCGGGTGTTCGCCTCCGCCGCATCCGTGTTGCGGGTGCTCGCGCTCGCCTGGACCCGGACCGGACCGGCGGCCGCGCGGCCGAACCCGTCGAGCCCCGGAACGCTCAACCGGGCGTCGATCAGCGGGATTTCCTGGCCTTCCGCGTAGTCCGAGCGGAACGTCCACTCGTTGCGTACGTCCGTGGACAGCCGGGAGTACGGCACACGGCGGTGCACGGTCTGGTCGAGGGTGTACGTCCTCTGCAGCGACGGCAGGCTGGACGACGTCAGCGCGTCGCCTGCGCCGAGGCCGTCGGCCTGGGCGTAGGTGACGCCGTCGGAGGAGGTGAGTTTGTACGAGTACGTCGCGCGGCCGTCGGTTCCCGCGTGGCCGCTCGTGTCACCGAAGGCGTTCGGCTCGAACAGCCAGATCTTCCCGAGGTTCCGCTGCGAGCCACCCCACTCCCGGCGGAGTGGCTGCAGCGGGGCCGCGCCCAGGGTCTCGCCCGCGCTGGTCCCGGCGGCCAACGTGCGGTCCGGGAGGTTCAGGCTCAGGTCGCCGGTTCCGTAGGACAGCAGTCGGCCGTAGGTGATGCCCGGAGTGGCGTACTCGGTGACCGAACCGGCAACGGGCACTGCGGCGCCGATGTAGACGCCCGTCCACTCGCCGAAGGACGGGACGCTCTGCAGATAGGCCGTCGTCCGCGTGCCCGGGGCGCCCACATGCGTGACGGTTTTCGCCAGGGCCGACGTACGGACCGTCGCGACGGGCGAGGCGGGCACGGTGGTGGTGAAGCTGTGCGTGAGGTCGTAGCGGTAGGGGCTCGGCACGCTCGCCGAGGCGCCCTTCCTGCCGAGCACCTCGTGCAGGCGCAGCGAGACGCCGCTCACCGAGAACGGGGTGACGTACACCTTGTCGGCCCCCGAGCCGGCGAAGCCCGCCAGGTCGCCGCCCGGGACGCTGATCCACACGGCGGACGCGTCCCGGGTGGCGGTGGTGTCGTCGGTGCGGATCGCGGTCTCCTTGGCCGCGCGCTGGTCGAAGGTGACCGTCTTGGCGGCCGAACCGACCGAGAAGGTACGGGTGAGCAGGTAGCTCGGCTCCTGCCAGTCGTGGTGCAGCGCGACCGAGAAGTAGTCACCCGGCGGCAGTTTCACGGTCGATGAGGCGCCGGCGGTGTCGCTGTCGACGGCGTACGACGTCCAGGTGCGGCGGTCCCAGACATAGAACGACTTGAACCGGACGTCGGCGTGCGTGATGGTCAGCTTGACCGAGTACGTCGACGCGGCGGCGTTCGTCGTCGTGGGAACGCCCTGCGTGTCCTTGGTTCGCGCCGTCGATCGAAGTTTCGTGGTGGTGCGGTCTGCCGCGGACTTCCCGGTCGGCCGCACGGACACCGTGCCGTTCACCGACGCGACGGAGTAGCGGGGTGCGTGGGCCGCGCCCTGCGCGTCCGCCGTCACCCGGACGTCACGTCCGTCGATGAGCTCGACGCGCCCCGTCCCGGCGCTCCCGGTGCGGAGCGCCACGTCCTTCGCCGACGAAACAGCCCCTACCGTGGCCGGCCCGCTGTCCGACGCCGTCGCCTCGGGCGCAAGCAGCGTCGAGGCGGTCAGTGCCGCTCCGCAGAGCCCCGCCGCGGTGCGTCTTCGAACCCGCCCTGCGCGAAAAACGGACATCAATTGCCCCCCTGGCTATTTCCCCTGAGACCGCCCCCGGCGCATCTGTCGCAGGCGACGACCGGCTCACTCTAGAGGACGTGACGGAGACCGCCAGCTTGATTGGCATGTACACCAAGGTGCCTCGGCCTGCCACGTTTCACTTGACCGAGCTAGATATCATTGTCGGTGCAAAAGATATCAATGGAGGTACAACCAATGAGCCGGACCGTGATCGACCTCGATGATCAGCTACTGGCGGACGTGGCCAAAGCGCTCGGTACCCGCACCAAGAAGGAGACGGTGAACACCGCCCTGCGGGAAGTGTTGGAGAACCGGCGGCGCGCTCTGGCTCTGACCCGTCTTCGCGCCGCGGCCGAGGAGGGCGCTTTCGACCTGGATCTCTTCGAGGCCAAGGAGAACTACCGCCGGTGAACGCCGCGCAGTACCTGATCGACACCAGCGCCCTCGCCCGCCTGCTGCGCGCCGACGCCGAACAGTACGGGTGGGACCAGGCAGCAGCAGCCGGGCTCATCGCCACCTGCCCCATCACCGAGCTGGAGTTCTCCTACAGCGCGCGCTCCGCCGCCGACCGTGCACAAGGCATCGAGGACCTGCGCCTGCTCTTCGGCTGGGTGCCGGTCGACGACCGCGCCTACGACCGGGCCTGGCAGGTCCAGGAGATCCTCACCCAGCGCGGACAGCACCGCGGCGCCGGGCCCGTCGACCTCGTGGTGGCCGCCACGGCCGAGTTGCAGGGGCTGACTCTTCTGCACCGTGACCGGGACTTTGAGTGCATCGCCGCCGTCACCGGACAGGCACTCCAGTGGTACGGACCGGAAGCCGTCAAGTAAGCACGAGCCGGGCGACGGCCGTTCCTGGAGCGGGGCGGTCCAGGAGGAGCGCACTTCGCCGCCGGAAGGCTTGCCGGCCGTCTTCCTGGCCGCCGCGGCGCGGGACTTCCGCGCGGTCGCGTCGAAGCCGGCGGCGACCTCTTCCTGCCGCCCCTCGTCGGAGTGCTGACAGATCAACGAGGCCTCTCCGAGGACTGCCCGACGCGGACCATCGTGTCCTGGAGGGTGGTGCCGGCGGACCGGGATGGACGTCGAGACCCGCCGCCCGATCGACCTCCTCCCGGACCGGGAGGCAGCGAGCCCGGCCGCCGTCGCCGGACGGACCCTCCGGCACCCGGACACCCTCACCGAATCCGAGCGGATCCAGCTCATGGCCGTCCGGGCACACCGCCCCGAACTCGACGCCCTCACCCGCCCCGTCCGGTCCTTCGCGGCCATGCTCACCGCCCGCCGGGGCGAGTACCCGCCGGACTGGCTCGACTCCGTCCGACAGGACGACCTGCCCGGTCCCCACGTCCTCGCCACCGGCGCATCGACCGCGACGCCGTCATCGCTGGTCCGACCCTGCCCCGGAACTCGGACGTCGCACAAGGCCATGTCAGCCGGATCAGGATGCTCGAGCGACAGACGTCCGGCCGCGCCGACTTCGCCCTGTTGCGGAAACGCGCCCTGCTTTCCTCGTGACGGCCGCTGTCGGTGGTCGATGCGACGATCACCGCACGTCAGCGTGAGGAGTACACCATGGGGACTTGGGATATCGGCCCCTTCGAGAACGACATGGCCGCAGACTTCGCCTACACCCTGGACGAGACGGCCCAGGACAAGCGCGAGGGTCTCGTGCGGGCGACGCTCATCCGCACCGTCCAAGCCCTGGACTACCTCGAGAGCCCGGAAGGCGCGGAGGCTGTCGCAGCCGCCGCTCTCATCGCGGCACAGTGTCCGGGCGGTGAACCGATCAGTACGAGCTTCGGTCCCGAAAAAGCCCTTCCGGCCTTCGCCGACGATCTCCGGCCGCTTGCCGTCGAGGCCCTCGACCGAGTACTCGCCGAGGAGTCGGAACTCGCCGAACTCTGGGACGAGACACCCAGTGGTCCGAAGTGGCGGCGGAGCATCGGCCGCCTTCGCGCCGTCCTCGCACCCGAATCACGGCCTCCGGAAGACACATCGTCCGGTCTCTGACCGGACAACCCGACGGTACCGATCGCAGGAGTTGGGGAAGAGCCTGGGCTTGGCGGCGCCGAGTGCTCTTCCGGCCCATGGCTGCCGTGGCAGGTGGGGGATGCCGTCCGGGGATGCGGGCAGGGGACAATACGGATCATGGACTACGGCGTGCGGGAGCCGGCGCGGCTCGGAGAGACCCGGCTGCCGGACGGCCGGGTGCTGGGCTGGGCGGAATGGGGACCGGCCGACGGCGCCCCGGTGCTGCTCTGCCCGGGGGCGGCCACCAGCAGGTGGCTCGGTTTCGGCGGTGGCGTCGTCGACTCGGCCGGGATCCGGCTCATCAGCGTGGACCGGCCCGGTCTGGGCGCCTCCGACCCGGCCCCCGGCCGGACCCTGGCCAGCTGGGCCACCGACATCCGGCACCTCGTCCAGGAGCGGGCCCTGCGAACGCCGTCGGCGGTGGGGTTCTCGCAGGGGGCACCGTTCGCCCTCGCCCTGGCGGCCGACGGCCTGGTGAACGCGGTGGCCGTGGTCTCCGGCAGCGACGAACTCGCCCATCCTCGCTTCGCCCGCTCCCTGACCCCTCAGGTGAGGGAGATGGTGGAGGCCGTCGCTGCCGACCCCGGCGCCGCCGAGGCCTCCTTCGCCGGCTTCGGCAGCGCCGGCACGCTGTGGGATCTGATCATCACGACGAGCCCCGAGGCCGATCGCGCGGTCTACACCGACCCGGTCTTCCAGCACGCCTTCCGGCGCGCGATGGACGAGGCCTTCAGCCAGGGCCCGGCGGGCTATGCCCGCGACACCGTCCTGGCGATGGGCCGCTGGCCGTTCGACCCCGCCGGCATCGCCGTCCCGGTCGACCTCTGGTACGGACAGCGGGACACCAGCCCGGTCCACTCCCCGGACCTGGGTGAATCGCTCAGCCGGATGATCCCGACGGCGACCCGGCACCTGCTTCCCGCCGGGGGATCCTTGCTCTGGACACACGCCGAGGCCGTCCTGCGTGCCCTGCTGGCCCGCCTCCCGTGACGACGGCGGAGTCGAGCAGCGCCTCGATGACGCCATGCGTGGATATGAGGTCGCCGGCGGCCAGGTCGTGAGCGCCGGCGGAGACGCCTGCCGCCGGCGGGGACCGGCCGGCCGCTCAGCGGTGTCGTGCCCACGGTGTGCCCTTCGAAGCGGCCAGGCACGGTCGACGAGGGTGTCCTGCGGCCGAGTCGTCCTCCGTCTCGCCGGGGACCGGAGTCCGATGCCGGCGGCACGGCTCCCCGGTCTCCGCCCCGAAGCGGTTCTCGCCGTCCGGGGGCTGTGACGAACAACGGACGCGAACGGCCGCACCGAGCGGCGCACGCGGGCGCATACTGGTGACGATGACAAAGCCAGCTGCACCGAAGCGTCATTTGCCCACCAGCCCCTTCAAGGCCCCGGTGACGCCGTCCCCGAAGCAGTTCACCGTGGGTGACCAGGTCACCCACGACGTGTACGGCCTCGGCCGGGTCATCGGCGTCGAGGACGGAATCGCGGCACTCGTGGATTTCGGTTCGACGCAGGAGCGGATCCTGAGTCCGTACGCCAAGATGAGCAAGCTGTAGCACCGCTGTGCCCGGTCACGGCACGCCAGGCGCCTTCCCGGCCCTGTACCGAATGGGAGACCTCTCATCGACCTGACCTCGTTGTTCTCCGCTCCGGAAGGGGCGCACCGCCATGCCACCGCGGCGTCCCCGCCTCCGACGACGGACCCCTTCCAGGCCCCGGACTTCGGGGAGGACGAGACCTTCCTGTTCACGCCGCAGCTGTGGGCCACCACCGCACCGGATCGAGCGGAGGACAGCGGGGAGTCGCCGTAGGACAGCCCGGCCCGGAAGGGGCGCGGGGCGTGCGTTCGTCCGGGTCGGCGACCGGGCCGTCCGCTCATGATCGCGGCCTCCCCGAGCCGAGGGCGCGAGTTCGCTTCCCGTCACCCGCTCCGAAGAAAAACCCCAGGTCGGTGGCCTGGGGTTTATGCGTCGCCGATGGTCCTCAGCCGGTTTCCGGTCCGCTGAGCCCGCGTGCGTGGGGCACGCGGAGGGCACGAGGGCTCGGCGCCTTCACGCGAGCCCTCCGGGGCACCTCCCGCGGGTGCCCCGCCCCGCACACCGCCGGGGCGGCCGTCGCCGGCCGGTGGGCGGGGCCGCCACGGGAAGTGCGGGCGGGGAGCGCCAGGGGCGGCGGGCGCGTCAGCCCGCGCAGGGCGGTCCCTGCGCCTCGCTCGACTGGTCCCGGTCGTAGGCGCCGCAGGCGAGGACCGCCTCCGGCTGGTTCCCCGACTGGCGCAGCAGGACGAGGGTCTTGTCACGGGGCGGGGCGTTGGCGCCGTCGTAGGAGACGCGTCCGGTGGCTCCGTCGAAGGAGATGCCGGCGCCGAGGACCAGCCGGACGGATTTGCGTTCGATGTCCGGGTCGACCTGCCCGGCCTTGCGCACCGCCTCCGACAGGGTGTGGAAGGCGTCGTACGAGACCGCGGAGTGGCCGTCCTGCCGCCAGGGGTCCGTGCCCTCGGTGGTGTCCCTCACATAGGCGTCGTACTTGTCCACGAACTCCCGGGTCTTCTCGCTCACCTCCGGATCGCCGTACGGCAGCCGGTGCGCGGAGTAGTACAGGCGCAGCCAGTCCTTGTGGGCGAACGCGCCGGTCTGCGCCACGTTGGTCAGCTCGTTGCCGCCGAGCACCGTCACGTCGCGCGCGGTGCACGTCCCGGCGGTGTCCATGGAGTTGATGAGCGCGGTGAAGTCCCTGGCCCGTGCCGACCAGTACACCACCGAGTCCGGATGGTCCTCCAGCTCGTCGCACAGCGCCTGTGCCAGCAGAGCGGCGTCGGGCTGGTTGACGGCACCGCTCAGCGGTGGGGAGCCGAAGTCGCCCTCCTGGTTGAAGTTGAACACCTGGTGCGTGCCGTCGAACTCCCTCACGAACCGCTCGGCGAGGTCGTGGCTGTACAGGTCCGCGGAGCTCTCGATCACGATCGCGTGCCCGGCTGGGGTGCAGCGGTCCTCGGATCCG
The DNA here is from genome assembly GCF_040678355.1 of Streptomyces sp. NPDC052701. Lineage (NCBI taxonomy): Bacteria > Bacillati > Actinomycetota > Actinomycetes > Kitasatosporales > Streptomycetaceae > Streptomyces > Streptomyces sp. NPDC052701. The sequence goes on along the minus strand of NZ_JBFATO010000052.1, from coordinate 21,049 downwards.
GGCTCGGCCACGATGTTCTTCGTGGCCGCGAAGTCCGCCTCGATCCTGGCCTCGCGCGAATTGAACGGCGTGGACGGCCAGTAGGTGCGCGTGGCGCGGCCGGTGAGCATGTCGTCGGCGGTCGCGGTGGTGCCGATCGTGGGGATGCCCGCCTCGCCGAGGACCTGGAGGGCCGCCTGGGTCTCCTTCCGGCTCTGCGCGAAGCCCAGAACGCCGACGACCCGGTGGGACGCCGGGACGCTCTTCTCGTCCTTCACCTCCTCGACGAGCTTCTCCGCCTCCTTCTCCGCTTCGCGGAAGGCGACTCCCGCCTCCCGTACGTCCACGCGCAGGCGTACCAGGGAGTTGTCGGCGACGGCCGCGCCGTTCAGCTCCTTCTGCCACATCGCGATGCCGCGCAGCTCCGGGATCGTCCCGTCGAAGCGCGTCTGCTCGTCGGTCCTGGGCGGGTCGGACACGAAGGCGACGACCGTCCGTACGGCATGACCGTGGCCGGCGTCCTGCTCGACGGCTGCGTTCTGGTCGTCGATGGTCTTCAGGGCCGCCTCGTACCAGGCGGTGGCCTTCACCGGCACCGGCTTCGCGGGAGCGGACTCCGCCACGGATCCGGTGCCGCCGAGGCAGTCGCGCGGCGGGGGGAAGAGGACGGGCGGGAGCAGCAGCCCAGCGGTGAGCAGGGCGAGCACGGCCACCCCGCTCACGAGCGCGGCCGGGACGTGCCGGCTGAACCGGAACGTCCTCGGCCCGACGGGCAGTACGGGCACCCCGCGCGCCGCCAGGGCGGCTTCGGAGACGGTGACCAGGACCGGGGGTTCGCCGGCGGCGCCGTTGTCGGCGAGGCGCACGCTCGCTTCCGGGAACGTGCTCTCGACCGGATCGCCCAGCTCCCGCAGCAGGGCGTCGGAGGGCACGCCCACGGCGATGACGAGCGGGCCCGGCGGTCTGGCGGTGGCCTGGGCCCGGCGCAGGGAACGCAGGAAACGCTCCGCGGCGCGGGCGCCCGGCTCTCCTGCCGGGGGCAGCTCCACGAACAGGACCGGGCGGCTGGTCCTACGGCGCCGGCCGGGCAGGATCCGGCCGATCGCGGGCCGGCGCAGGTCTTCCAGCAGGGCGCGCAGAACGAGCCAGTCGAGTTCCTGGAGCGCCTCCTCGTGGGCCGCGTCGTCCATGAGCTGGACGGAGCGCTCGGCGGCCACGCGGTCCATCACCCGGAAGAGGTTGTTGCTGCCCTGGGCCACGGGTTCCGCGCCGAGCCAGCCCCGCATCACCTTGCGGGAGATGCGCCGGGCCCATAACCACCGCGGGAGCAGCTGGACGAACGACAGCCAGCTGAGGCCGGCCAGGAAACCGGCCAGCCCGTCGAGGGCCGGGCCCTCCATCCTGGTGAAGGCCAGCGGGCCGCCGCGCTGGGCCCGCAGCTCACCGGCGTGGGTCCGCAGCTCCGCTTCCTGGTTCGCGTTCGTCGCCCACTCCTGCGGGTTCGACCTGATGTACTCCACCAGGTCGCACATGACGTGGAAGTGCGGGAAGCGGTCGGGGGTCATGTGCTGCGGGGCACTGCGGTACAGCTGCGTCCCGGCGCCGACGGAGAGCAGCCGGGCGTCGGCTTCCTCTCCGGTCCCGGCCGGCAGGTGGGCGAACGGCACCCGCTGCCGCAGCGCTCCAATCAGGGCGGCGACGACCCGGTCCAGGCCGCTCCGGTACGACGCCCGCGGCACGCGCAGGACGAACAGCGGCGGACTGGTCTGCAGCTTCGCCCGGTTCTCGTACGCGGGGGCCACGGTGACCCGGAACTCCCGTACGAACTCGATGGCCTGGTCGTTGGGGAATCTCGGATCGCCGGTGGGTGTGGTCATGTGGAACTCCCCCGTGTTCAACCTGCTCAGCACGCGCCGGCGGACGGCGCCGGTCCCTGGCCGACCGGACCCGCCGCGAGCGGGGTCGAGAGAGGACGGCTGGGAAAAGGAGGCCGAGAAAAGGAAGTTGAAGGATAGCGCGGTGTGGCGGGGGTCACAACGGGATGCCGGAAGCGCTCCGGCAGCCTTCACATGTGCCCCCGCTCCTTCCGTATGCGCCCCTTCGTCCTGGATCGCGCGTTCGGCGGTCTCCTCGGCCCTCATCGCCCGGCCACCGGGTCGGGGCACCACCGCCCCGGGGCTGCCGGGCTGTCGATCGTGCCGCAGGGGGCGGAGGCGGCGGGCGGCGGGCGGCGCGGGTCGCGTCGGACGTGGCGGGGGCGTTCCGCCGCGCGGGCGCCCGACCTGGCCGTGGACGAACCGGAAGGCGGCCTCCGGACCGGACGTGCCCGCGGGTGTGCCCGGCCCGGCGCCACACCCGCCGCCCGGGGCGCCGGGCACGGGCGGCCGCCGCCGAAGGACCCCGGCGAGGCACGCATCCGCGCCTGCGTCCTGCGCCCCGGTGACCGGGAAACTCCTTTTCGTGTAAGGGTGTTGGCGGATGGTGAGGCGCTGGGCCGGGCCGCGGAGTCCGTACCGGCCGGCGTCACGACGCCTTCCGGGACCGGAAGCGGGAGCGGGACCGGGACCGGAACCGGGCCCGGGAGCGGAACCGGGCCCAGGAGCGGGCTCGACGCGCGCCCGCCTGACGGCGCCGACGCGTTCGCCGGGGCCGCCGGGCGGCGTCCGTGAAGCACACCGCGGCCCGGGCGCACGACGGCCGGCCGGGGCCGCGCGGGGGACACGGCCGCACCGCGGTCGCGCCAACAGGTGGACCCGTGCGTTCCAGAAAGTGGACCGGCTCTTGGTGCGAAACCGCGGCTGCTGTAGAAATGGGCCCCATGAATCACGAGCCCTTGGTGCGACGCCTGGTCATCGACCTGTGCCGACGCCCGGCTGCGTGTTGTCGCTGAACCCGCGTCCCTGACGCTCCCCGCCGGCCGGTGATGTCGCCCGAGCCGGTGAGGCACGGTCCCCGCGCTCGGTGACGGGGCCGTTTCCTCCACGCCTTCCTTTTCCGCCCTGCCCTGCCCTGCCCGCTCCCGCTCAGGGCTGTCCGCCCCCGCCGGCCGGCACCGGCTGCCCGTGCTCCGGCGTTCCCTGGAGGCCGCCCCATGTCCTTGGCCACACGTACGGAAGAGGCCGGCCCCGCGCCCGGCGCGGAGCCGGCCCGGCGCCGCCCGCGCGTCCCGGCGCGGGTACGCCGTGCCGCCCTGCCGTTCGGCTCGCTCCTGCTGTTCCTCCTGCTGTGGCAGCTGCTGGCGGCGAGCGGGGCGTGGAGCCAGACGCTGGTCCCGCCGCCCGCCAAGGTGTGGGAGGCGTTCGTCGACGTGTCCACCACGAACGACGGCGTACGGGGCTACAACGGCACCTACCTCGTCGAACACCTCGGCATCAGCCTGCGGCGCATCGCGCTCGGGGCCGGGGCCGGCATCGCCGCCGGGGTGGTCCTCGGGCTGCTGATGGGCACCGTCGGCCCGCTGCGCTCCCTGTTCGAGCCCTGGATCACCTTCCTGCGGACGCTGCCGCCGCTGGCGTACTTCTCCCTCCTCGTCATCTGGCTGGGCATCAACGAGGAGCCGAAGGTCACGCTGCTGGCCGTGGCCGCGTTCCCGCCGGTGGCGGTGTCCACCACCACCGCCGTGGCCGCCGTGCCGAAGGGCCTGGTGGAGGCGGCCCGCGCCCTCGGCGCCTCGCGGTGGGACGTCGTCAGGGACGTCGTCGTCCCGTCCGCCCTGCCGGAGACCCTCACCGGCGTCCGGCTGGCCGTCGGCGTGGCCTACTCCTCCCTGGTGGCCGCCGAGCTGGTCAACGGGCTGCCCGGGATCGGCGGCATGGTCAAGGACGCCGCGAACTACAACAACACCCCGGTCGTGCTCGTCGGCATCATCGCCATCGGCGTCTCCGGCCTGGTCATCGACGGTCTCCTGCTGCGGCTGGAACGCGCCGTCGTGCCCTGGCGCGGTCGCGCGTGACGAGCCCCGCCCTCCCCCTCCCGCACAGAAACGGCTCCGCCATGTCCCGTGTCCCGCAAGGCCCTTCCCGCCGCCTGCTGCTCGCCGGCGCCCTCGCCGCCGCCTCCGCGGCCGTCACCGGCTGCTCCTCCGACAGCGAGGCCTCCTCGTCCGGCGGCTCCAGGAGGCTGCGCATCGGCTACTTCGCCTTCCCCAGCGGCGATCTGATCGTGAAGAACAGGAAGCTGCTGGAGAAGGCGCTGCCCGACCACGAGATCACGTGGATCAAGTTCGACTCCGGTGCCAGTGTCAACCAGGCCTTCCTCGGCAAGTCCCTCGACATAGCCGCCCTGGGGTCGAGCCCGTTCGCCCGGGGGGTGTCCGGGCCCTCGCCGATCCCGTACAAGGTCGCGTGGATCCTCGACGTGGCGGGCGAGAACGAGGCGCTCGTGGCGCGCAGGGCCACCGGTGTCTCCGACGTCGCCGGCCTCCGGGGCAGGACCGTCGCCACGCCCTTCGCCTCCACCTCGCACTACAGCCTGCTGGCGGCACTGGAGAAGGCCGGTCTGAAGACCTCCGACGTCAAGCTCGTCGACCTGCAGCCGCAGGCGATCCTCGCCGCCTGGCAGCGGGGGGACATCGACGCCGCGTACGTGTGGCTGCCCACCCTGGACGAGCTGCGCGGGACCGGCACCCAGCTCACCAGCAGCAAGCAGATCGGCGCCGGCGGCAAACCCACCCTGGACCTGGCCGTCGTGTCGGACGACCTGATCGCCCGGGACCCGCGGGCGATCGACGTCTGGCGGAAGGTGCAGGCCGAGGCGCTGCGGCTGCTCAAGTCCGACCCCGACGGCTCGGTGAAGGCCGTCGCGGCCGAGCTCGGCATCAGTGCGGCGGACGCCAGGGCCCAGCTCGCGCAGGGGGTCTTCCTCACCCCGGAACAGGTGGTCTCCGCCGACTGGCTGGGCACCGACGGCAACCCGGGCAGGCTGCTGGCCTACGTCACCGACACCGGGCGGTTCCTGGCGGGCCAGAAGCAGATCGGCGCCGCGCCGTCCCGGGAGGCCGTCCGCAAGGCCTTCTACCTCAAGGGGCTGCCCGATGTCCTCAAGTGAGACCACGACGGCCGCCCGGAGCGCGGACACCGGGAGCGCGGGCTCCGTCCGGCTAGACCACGTCGTCCACCGGTACGGCCGGGGCGGCGAGACCGTCACCGCCGTGGGGCCCGTCGATCTGACCGTCCCCGCCGGCGAGTTCCTGGTGCTGGTGGGCGCCTCCGGCTGCGGCAAGAGCACGCTGCTGCGGCTGATCGCCGGGTTCGAGCGGCCCACCCACGGCTCGGTGCGGGTATCCGGCGCCGAGCCGCGGCCCGGTGAGACGGCCGGCGTGGTGTTCCAGACGCCGCGGCTGTTCCCGTGGCGGACCGTGCGGGGCAACGTGGACCTGGCCCTGCGGTACGCGGGCGTCGACCGTTCCCAGTGGCCGCGGCGCCGGGCGGAGTTGCTGGCGCGGGTCGGCCTGGAGGGCACCGAGAAGCGGCGCACCTGGGAGATCTCCGGCGGCCAGCAGCAGCGCGTCGCCATCGCCCGGGCGCTGGCCGCCGAGAACCCGCTCCTGCTGCTGGACGAGCCGTTCGCGGCGCTGGACGCACTGACCCGGGAACGGCTCCAGGAGGACGTCCGCCGGGTGACCGCCCGGGCCGGGCGGACCACGGTGTTCGTGACGCACTCGGCGGACGAGGCGGTGTTCCTCGGTTCGCGCATCGTCGTGCTGACCAAGGGCCCCGGGACCGTGGCCCTTGACCTGCCGATCCCCCTGCCGCGCGGCGACGTCGACGCCGAAGAACTGCGCGGGTCGCGGGAGTTCGCCGAGTTGCGGGCGCGGGTCTCCCATGCCGTGAAGAGCGCCGCGGCGGCCTGACCGCCGTATCCGCGACGGACGCCGGCGGACGACAGCAGATGCAGGCGGACGCCGGCGGACAACGACAGAGAACGAAGGAAAGGACAAGTACATGAGCATCCTCAGCGTCCGGCCCGCGGTGGCGCGGTTGCCGATCACCGAGCTCGGTCCGCACTTCGGTGCCGAGATCCGCGGCATCGACCTCGGCCGCCTCGACGACGACCAGGTCCTCGCGCTCCGCGAGGCGCTCGTGCGGTACAAGGTGCTGTTCGTGCGCGGACAGGACGGCCTGGACGACGACGCGCAGATCGAGTTCGGCAGGCGGCTGGGCGAGGTCACCGTCGGGCACCCGGTCCACGACTCCGGTGACGTGGCCCCCGAGGTGTACTCCCTGGACAGCCAGGACAACGGGTTCGCCGACGTGTGGCACACGGACGTGACGTTCGTCCGGCGGCCGCCCGCGATCTCCGTCCTGCGGGCCGTGGTGCTGCCGCCCAACGGCGGCGACACCAACTGGGCCGACAGCCAGCTCGCCTACGAGTCGCTCTCGCCGGGCCTGCGGGCGTACGTCGACACGCTCACCGCCGTCCACGACGGCACCCGCGAGTTCGGCTACTACCTGGCCCAGCGCCGGCAGGGCCGCGGCAACCTGTGGGAGGGCGAGGTGTTCACCCGGCTGACGCCGGTGGAGCACCCGGTGGTGCGGGTGCACCCCGAGAGCGGCCGCAAGGGCCTGTTCGTCAACCCCGGTTTCACCTCGCACATCGTCGGTGTCTCGGAGCACGAGAGCCGGGGCCTCCTCGACATCCTCTACGCCCACCTCACCAAGCCCGAGCACATCGTGCGCCACCGCTGGCAGCCGGGCGACGTCGCCCTGTGGGACAACCGCAGCACGGCCCACTACGCCAACCGCGACTACGGCGACCGGCACCGCGTCATGCACCGCATCACGCTGCGCGGGGACGTCCCCGTGGGCCCTGCCACCGCCCGCCCCGAGGGGGGCGGCGCGCAGGCGCCCCTCCCGCCGGCGGGAGAGGGGTGACCGCCGCGTGCCGGGCCCCGGATCAGGCCCCGGAACCGGCCCCGGAACCGGCTCCGGGTGAGATGTGACGTTCGTCGCGACCGGGCCGCCCCGGCGCGTCCGCCGCCGCCGTCCGCGTCCGGCGCCGACGGCGGCATCGTCGGAGGTCATGGCGCCGGGCCCGCGCGGGTCCGGTTCGCACGGCACGTCCGCGCGGGGGGATATCTGTTCCGGTGGGATGAGAAATAAGTGCGGCGCCCGGTCAGTATTCCCGGGACGCCGTCCGGTGCGAAATCATCGACCGCACACGGCCGATCGCACCGTGCTACTGTCGATCTCAGTTGCAGGTGAGGTTGCCAGAAGGTTCATTTTCCTACGGGGTGATCATCACGGCGACACGGAATACGCACAGGGCGTATTCCCGACACCGCCTCCGAAGGAGAAAAAATGGCTACCGGTACCGTGAAGTGGTTCAACGCGGAAAAGGGCTTCGGCTTCATCGAGCAGGACGGCGGCGGCGCCGACGTCTTCGCCCACTACTCGAACATCGCCACCCAGGGCTTCCGCGAGCTGCTGGAGGGCCAGAAGGTGACCTTCGACATCGCGCAGGGCCAGAAGGGCCCGACGGCCGAGAACATCGTTCCCGCCTGACGAGGACACCGTCGCACACTTCATGACTGGGGCCCGCACCTTGGGGTGCGGGCCCCAGTTCTCTTTGGCTCGTTCTCGCGATTCTCTGCGCCGCTTCTCGCTGCGGGAATTCCTTGCTACGTGCCGCACCGAGGAAGGTTCCGCATGAATCGCGCACGCACCACCCGCACCTACGGCAGCTCCCAGGCGGGCGCCGGCCAACGCTCCGGCGCTCCGCGCCGTTCCCAGGGATACAAGGGATACAAGGGGAACAAGGGGAGCGGAAACCGGCAGGCCGCGTCCGGCGAGTTCGCACTGCCGAAGACGGTCACGCCCGCGCTGCCCGCCGTCGAGTCGTTCGCCGAACTCGCCCTGCCGGAGCGGCTGCTGGCCGAGCTCGGCCACGAGGGCGTGACCGTACCGTTCCCGATCCAGGCGGCGACCCTGCCGAACTCCCTGGCCGGTCGTGACGTACTGGGCCGCGGCCGTACCGGTTCGGGCAAGACCCTCGCCTTCGGCCTCGCCGTCCTGGCCCGCACCGCGGGGCGGCGCGCCGAGCCGCGGCAGCCCCTCGCGCTGGTCCTCGTCCCCACCCGTGAGCTCGCCCAGCAGGTCACCGACGCGCTCACTCCCTACGCCCGCGCCGTGAGCCTGCGGCTGGCCACCGTCGTCGGCGGGACGTCGCTCGGCAGGCAGGCCGCCGCGCTGCGTGCCGGGGCGGAGGTGGTCGTCGCCACGCCCGGACGGCTCAAGGACCTCATCGACCGGGGGGACTGCCGGCTGGACCAGGTCGGGATCACGGTCCTCGACGAGGCCGACCAGATGGCCGACATGGGCTTCATGCCGCAGGTCACCGCCCTGCTCGACCAGGTGCGCCCGGAGGGGCAGCGGCTGCTGTTCTCGGCCACCCTGGACCGCAACGTCGACCTGCTGGTCCGCCGCTACCTGACCGACGCCGTGGTCCACTCCGTCGACCCCTCGGCGGGCGCGGTCACCACGATGGAGCACCACGTCCTGCACGTGCACGACGCGGACAAGCACCGGACGACGACCGAGATCGCGGCGCGGGACGGCCGGGTGATCATGTTCCTGGACACCAAGCACGCCGTGGACCGGCTGACCAAGCACCTGCTGAACAGCGGCGTGCGCGCCGCGGCCCTGCACGGCGGCAAGTCCCAGCCGCAGCGCACGCGCACCCTCGCGCAGTTCAAGAGCGGGGACGTGACGGTCCTGGTGGCGACCAACGTCGCGGCGCGCGGGATCCACGTCGACAGCCTCGACCTGGTCGTCAACGTGGACCCGCCCGGCGACCACAAGGACTACCTGCACCGCGGCGGCCGTACGGCCCGCGCCGGCGAGTCCGGCAGCGTCGTCACCCTGGTGACCCCGGACCAGCGCCGCGACATGAGCCGGCTCATGGTCACGGCCGGCATCACCCCGCGGATCACCCAGGTGCGTCCGGGGGAGGCGGAGCTGAGCCGCATCACGGGCGCCCAGGCCCCTTCCGGTGTCCCGGTCGTCATCGCCGCGCCGGCCGTGGAGCGGCCCCGCCGCTCGTCGTCCTCGCGCCGGGGCCGCCGGAGCCGTGCGAGCCAGGGCCGGACCGCCGGCGAGGCGGCGCGCCGCGGGGCACAGCGGCAGCGCGCCTTCGACCCGGCCGCCTAGCCCGGCCGGCCCGGCCGCCGGCTCGGCGGCCCGGAGCGATCATGGATCACAGGGCCCTCCGGGGCCGAGGGGGGCACTTCCGGCACCGGTCCGGACGGCCCCCCTGCTGTGGTCCGCTCCCGCCGGTGTGTCCCGCCGGTCCCGCTCAGCCCCGTTCCCCTTTTCTCCCTGTGAGGCATCATGCGCTGTGTCATCGCCCGGTACCCGTTCGAGCTGACCAAGGAGGGGGTGGTGGCCTCGATGAAGGGCATCACACCCGAACCGATCACGGGTGAGTCCGTCACCATCGGCCGCCGCCGCTACCCCGTCAAGCAGGTGGGCCAGGTCATCACCCGCCAGGACCGCCGCGACTTCACCGGCGGCGAGGTCACCCGGGCCATGACCCGTCTCGGTTTCACCTGCCACGCCGCGCCCGCGGACGCTCCTGTGGACGCGCCGCCGAGCGGCGCCACCGCGTTCCAGACCGCGTCGGCCCTTCTCGGCGGCACAGGTCGAGCGGGCGTGTGAAGCGGGGAGCCGGGACGGCCCGGGCCGTCCCGGCGCACGGCCCCGGGCGGCGCGGCGCGGGTCGTGACCGGGGACCGCGCGCAGGCCGCCCCCGGTCGGGGGCCGGCCGTGCCGGAGGTTCCGGGGCCGGCCGCGGTCAGCGTGCGCGGGTCAGGACACCGAGGGCGTATCCCTGGGCGTCGACCACGGGGGACGCGCCGAGCATCCGGTCGCGCATGGCGCCGTCGGCGGTGCCGAGCGCGGTGTCCGCGGCGGTGAACGGGCCCCGGTCGTGGACGATGTCCCGCAGGCGGGTCTCCTCCCGGAACCACGAACCGGCCCGGTGGGCGGCGAGGTCGGCCCGGGTGACGAGTCCTGAGCACATGCCGTCGTCGTCCCGGACGAGCAGGTGGTCCACCCCGGCGCCGGCGAGCACCGACAGGGCCACGTCGATCTCCGTGTCGTCGGGGAGCTGCGGTCCCGCGGCGGTCATGGCGTCACGAGCGGTACGGTCCCCCCGGCCGGTCGTCTCCGTGACGGGGCGCCGTACGGGGTGCGGCTGGTTCGGCGGCATGGATCTCCTCTTCCCTCCGGTTCCCACCGGTGGAGAAAGCGCGGAAACACGGGGGCACGGCGGACGTGAGGGGACGCGAAAGGGGCCCGCACCCCGAGGTGCGGGCCCCTGATTCGCTCGTGCGCGCCGGTGTCAGGCGGGAACGATGTTCTCCGCCTGCGGGCCCTTCTGACCCTGGGTGACGTCGAAGGTCACCTTCTGGCCCTCCAGCAGCTCACGGAAGCCCTGGGTGGCGATGTTCGAGTAGTGGGCGAAGACGTCGGGGCCGCCGCCGTCCTGCTCGATGAAGCCGAAGCCCTTTTCCGCGTTGAACCACTTCACGGTACCAGTAGCCATGTCAATACCTCTCAGGCAGTGCTGAAGACCCGCACTTTGCGGGCCTCCGTATCGCTGCGATGATCAACTGCCGAGAAATCCATGACAAACGGCAACCACACCTGCAACTGCTGATAAGCCTAGCACGAGAAAACCCGCGGAATGCAAGGAGGAGGCGCGCGGATAAATCACCGGGGAATATACCGAGAAAGATTTTGCCGGAGACAGGCGAATAACTGCTCCGGCGATGTCAGGTTTCGGAGACGTCCGGGCCGGGGCCGCCGGCCGCGCGGCGCAGTTCCTCGTTGGCGCGCCGGGACTCCTCCAGCCGGTTCTCGAGGCCGATGATGCGGCAGGCGGCCTCGACCGGCGTTCCCTGGTCGACGAGCTCGCGGGCGCGTGCGGCGAGCCGCAGCTGGTGGCGCGAGTAGCGCCGGTGCCCGCCCTCCGACCTGGTCGGGACGATCAGCCCGGCCTCACCGAGGGCCCGGAGGAAACCGGGTGTGGCGCCGACCAGCTCCGCGGCCCCGCCCATGGTGTAGGCGGGGAAGTGGTCGTCGTCGAGCCGGTCGCCGGTGCCCGGGCGGTCCTCGTCGGGGTGGCGGCGGCCGGTGGCCGGCCGGCTCTCCGAGGGCATGCGCACCTTTCCGCGGGCCGCTGTGGGCACGACCCGCCGCGGGGAGGGGTTCCCCGCACGGAACTCTAGTCGCCCTCGCGGAAATCCTCCTACGGCCGTGACAGATCCCGGAACCGTCGCCCGTCCCGGGAATCCGCCGGGACACCGGCCCCGCGGGGCCGCGGGGCCGTGGTGCGCGCGGCCGTCCGGCGCGGAGGTCGGAGGCGGAGGTCAGGGGCGGAGGTCAGGGGCGGAGGTCAGGGGCGGAGGACCAGGGCGTGCCACGGCGAGGCGGGCAGGGGCGCGTCCCGCACCTCCGCGGCGGCCTGCCGCCAGCCCCACGAGCGCAGGGCCGCGAGCGTCCCGGTGTCGGTGCGGTTCACCAGCGTCACGCCGGCGGCCGCGCCGTGGTCGGCGAGCAGGCGGGTGTGCAGGCGCCGGGCGAGGTTCCAGTCGCCGTTCCCGTGACGGGCGCGCGCCCCGGGCTCGACGAGCGTCTCGGCGACCGCGAAGAGCCGCCCGGCCGCCGCGAGCCGCGCCAGGTCCCCGGGCAGGTGCTCGTCCAGGCCCCGCCACCAGGGCCCGCGGTCGCCCACGGGGAAGCCGTAGGCACACCCCGTCAGTACTGTGGTCTGCGCGACCAGCAGGGCGAAGCCCGGCCGTCGCACGTCGGCCGCCAGCCGCCGCAGGAAGCCGCCGCGGTCCCGGTCCAGCTCCCACGGCGCGCTGCCGCGGGTCTGCGTGTACAGGTCGCCCACGTCCCGGACCCGGTCCTGCAGCTGACGGCGGTTGAGCGCGCGGAGGTGCTCGGCCTGCCACGGCGACGGGTTCTGTTCCCGCGGCGGACGCGGCCGCGCGGCGTGCGTCGGGGAAGAGTCCGCGCTCCGCCCGGATGCGGCGGTCGTCGGCCGGTCGGACACGTGCACGGTCATGAGGCGAGCCCTGCCCCGGGCGCGGACGCGTCCGGCCCGGCGTCGTCGATCGCCGGTGACGGCAGCGGTACGGAAACCGGTGCGCGAGGGATCCCCGGCTCCCTCACGGTACCCCTGGCCCCCGCGCGGGGTTTCCGCCGGGGAACCGGGGACCGCCGCGGGGCGGGCCGGACGCGGGAGCTCCGTCCGGTCCCCGGCAGCCGGGCCTGGCCCCGCCCGCCCCGGCCGGTCCGTGACCGTGCCCCGGGGCCGTGCGGGCGGAGTACCGTGGGGAGCACCGGGAGTTCCCCGTACGCCGCCTCCCGCGTCGGCGCCGTTCCCGGCGCACCACGGCACCGGGCAGCCGCACGGCGGCCCGGGACAGGGAACGCGGCGTGAACGCGCCCGGTGACGAACCCGCCCGTGACGGGCCGGACGACGCGGGCGGCCGCGGACCCGCCCCCGCCGCGCGGCGCACCGCCCGTGCACGGCGCCCGGACCGCCCTCCCGCCCCCACCAGCAACCGGCAGGTGTCCCATGACCACCACCCTGCGGCCCCCGCCGCCCTCCCGCCCCCTCGCCCGGCTGCGCCTGGCGCCGCCCAGCGACGTGCCGCGCCACATCGACGGGGCCTGGTGGCCCCGCTCCTACGACCTCCTGGAGGAACTCCCGCAGCTGCTCTCCGGTCTGCCGCGCGCCTGGGGCCAGATCGTCAGCGTCCTGGTGAACGGCACGACGTGGCCCGTCGGACCGGACCGGATGCTCGTCGGCGACCAGGTGGTGCAGCTGCACAGGACCACCGCGGTCCACGCGCCGGACACCGTCGTCCTGCTCACTCCCGGACTGGGCCGCTGGGACCTGCTGGTCGTACCGCCCCGGACGACCGAGGAGGCCGCCGAGAGGCTCATGGCGGCCGCGGCACGGTGACAGCCGCGGCACGGTGACAGCCGCCGCACGGCGTGACGGCCGCGGACGCCGTCACGCCGTGCGGCGTGCTGCGTGCTGCGTGCGGCGTACGGCGTACGGCGTGCGGCGTGCCCGGGAAGGGCCTGGCGGGGTGGTCGCGGACGGTACCCCACGGGGCGGAATCCGTCGAACTGGCCGACGGGCAGGGGCTTCCGGCGGAACGCGGACCGCAAGTTCCCCGATTGCACCGCCGAACCGGGGTACTCGCCGCCCACAGACGTTCACCGGATCCACACAAAGGAAAGGGCCGGCCGCCATGACGACGCACACGCCCACCCCGAGCACGGCTCGGACCCCCGTCCAGCAGGCGGCGCTGCTGGTGGGGCTGGTCTTCCTGCTGGTGGGAATCCTGGGATTCATCCCGGGGATCACCACGAACTACGACACCATGAAGTTCGCCTCGCACGACTCCCGGGCCGAGCTCCTCGGCATCTTCCAGGTGTCGATCCTGCACAACATCGTCCACCTGCTGTTCGGCATCGCGGGCCTCGCCCTGGCACGCACCGCCTCCGGCGCCCGCGCGTTCCTGCTGGGCGGCGGCGCCATCTACCTGGTGCTGTGGCTGTACGGCCTGCTCGTCGGCCACGACACCGACGCCAACTTCATCCCGGTGAACACGGCCGACGACTGGCTGCACTTCTTCCTCGGCATCGGCATGATCGCGCTCGGCGCGCTGCTGACCCGCCGCCACGCTCCCGCCGGCCGGAGGATGTGACCGCCGGTGGCGTCCCCGAAGTCGATGACATCCGGGAAGGCGCTGGCCGCGGCGGCCGCGGGGCTCGCCGCCGCGGCCGTCGTCGCCGCGCGGCGCTCGACGGCGCGCCTCACCGACCCGTCCGCCGGTGACCGGTGGCTGACGGTGACGGTCAACCTCGGACCGGAGGAGGTGCAGCCGGAGAAACTGCCCTCGCCCCTGCGGGAGTACGGCGACCGGATCGAGACGCGCATCCGGCCCGCGCCCGGCGACCGGGGCACCGAGCTGGCGGTACGGCTGAGGGGGCCGCTGCCGGACTCCGCGTACTCCCCGTCCGCGCGGCTCGCCGGTGACGATCCGCGCCAGGATCTGCGCCGGGCCCTGCGCGCGGCGAAGTCGCTGCTGGAGACGGGCGAGGTCATGCTGCCCGACACACCGCCCACCACGCGCGAGACCCCGGGCGGGAAGCTCATCGGTCTGCTCGGCCGACGCGCCGGCGGGGAGGGAGTGCTGTGAAGGCCCTGTGCTGGGAAGGCGTCAACAAGCTCTCCGTCGAGCAGGTCCCCGATCCCGTCCTGCGCAACGACCAGGACGTGATCGTCCGGCTGATCGCGGGCACCACCTGCGGCTCCGACCTGCACCTCATCGGCGGCTACATCCCCTTCATGCGGTCCGGGGACGTCATCGGCCACGAGTTCCTCGGCGAGGTCGTCGAGGTCGGTGCCGCGGTGCGCCGGCACAAGGCGGGCGACCGGGTGGTGGTGTCCTCGTTCGTCGGCTGCGGGCGCTGCTGGTACTGCACCCACGACCTGTGGTCGCTGTGCGACAACACCAACACCAACCCCGGCATCGGACAGGCCCTGTTCGGCTACGACACCGGCGGCATCTTCGGCTACTCGCACGCCATGGGCGGGCTGCGCGGCAGCCACGCCGAGTACGTGCGCGTGCCCTTCGCCGACTACGGCGCCTTCCCCGTCCCGGAGGGCGTCGACGACACCAGCGCCCTGTTCGTGTCCGACTCGGTGCCGACGGGCTGGATGGGCGCCGACCTGGCGGGGGTCAAGCCCGGTGACGTGGTCGCCGTGTGGGGCTGCGGGGCGGTGGGGCAGATGGCGGCCCGGGCCGCGATCCTGCTGGGCGCGGAACGCGTGATCTCCATCGACCGCATCCCCGAGCGGCTGCGGATGACCGAGCAGCACATCGGCAGCGAGGTCATCGACTACACGGCCACCGACGTCGGGGCGGAACTGCGCGAACGCACCGGCGGCCGGGGCCCGGACGTGTGCATCGAGGCGGTCGGCATGGAAGCCCACAGCGACAGCCCTGTACACCTGTACGACCAGGTCAAACAGCAGCTGCGGCTCCAGACGGACCGTCCCACCGCCGTACGGCAGGCCATCCACGCCTGCCGCAAGGGCGGCACGGTCTTCGTCCTCGGCGTCTTCGGCGGCGCCGTCGACAAGTTCCCGCTCGGCGCGGTGGTCAACAAGGGCCTGACCCTGCGGGGCGCCCAGCAGCACGGCCAGCGCTACATCCCGATGCTGCTGGAGCGGCTGGCGGCCGGGGAGATCAGCACCTCCCACCTGGCGACCCACCACGTGCCCCTGGAGGACGCGCCGCGGGCCTACGAGATGTTCAAGGAGAAGACGGACGGCTGCGTCCGCGCGGTCATCCGGCCGGGCGGCTGAGCCACGGCCCCGCCGCCCTCCCTCCGGGTCCCCGTTTGCCTTCCGGGCGGATGGGGACCCGGAGGCGCATGACCACTACGCCTCGTCGACGGATGCGGCAGAACCGGGCCCTGTGGCTGCTGGACCGGCTGGAACGGACCCCGCGGGCCGACTCCGTGATCGAAACGCTCCGGGCGGGGGTACGGGCCCTGCCGCTGGGACGCGGCCGGGACGCCCTGCACGGCAGGTGGCTCGGGCACCCGGTGCACCCGCTGCTGGTGCAGGTGCCGATCGGGAGCTGGCTGTCCGCCGCGGCACTGGACCTGCGGCCCGGCCGCTCCCGCGAGGCACGGCTGCTGGTCGGCCTCGGGCTGGCCGCCGCCGCGCCCGCGGCCCTGGCGGGCGCCGTGGACTGGGCGGAGCTGCACCGCCAGCAGATGCGCGTCGGGCTGGTGCACGCCATGAGCAACGCGGCGGCCGTCGGCCTGTACGCCGCCTCGCTCGCCTGCCGCGTCCGGGGACGCGAGACGGCGGGCCGGGCGTACGGCTTCCTGGGACTGACGGCGGTCGGCCTGGGCGGGGCGCTGGGCGGTCACATGGCCTACCGCCAGGCGTCCGGCGCCAACCACGCCGAAGAGGTCCCGCACGTCGTCTCACCGGGCTGGCACCGGGTCGGCGGCGTGGAGGAGTTCCCGGCCGGCACGCCGGTGCGGCGCAGCGTGGACGACGTGCCCGTCCTGGTGGTCCGCGAATCCGGCGGGACGATCCACGCGCTGGCCGAGCGGTGCAGCCACCTCGCGGGGCCGCTGTCCGAGGGCACCGTCGCCGACGGCTGCGTCCGGTGCCCCTGGCACGGCAGCGTCTTCCGGCTCTCCGACGGCTGGAACGTACGCGGTCCCGCCACCGCGCCCCAGCCCGCCTTCGACACCCGGATCGTCGACGGCCACGTCGAGGTGCGGCTGCGCCGGGAGGACGCGGGGCGGCCGGATGCGGACGGGCGGGAGACCGCCGGGGCGGGGGCCGGTGCGGCCCAGGTGCGGTCCTGAGGCCGGTGCGTCCTGGTGTGGTTCGGCTCTGTGGGGTGGGTACTCGGTGCTGCGCACACGGGGACCTTTCACCTCGGAGGTGACAGGAATGGCAACTTCTTCCCAGCCGTCCATGGAAACCCACCCCGACATCCTCGAGATGCGCTCCCGCCACGAGGCGGCCGAGCGCGTGGCGACCACCCCCCGGGCCCAGGCCGTGGAAACCCTGGCCTTCCTGACGGGCCTCTACCTGGCGGCGTCGCCGTGGATCGCGGGATTCAACAACCTCACGACGCTGGCCGTCACCAACCTGATCGTCGGCATCGCGTACGCCCTGCTGATGAGCGGGGGTTTCGGGCGCGCCTACGAGCGGACCCACAGCATGGCGTGGGCCGCGTGCGCGCTGGGCGCGTGGACGATCGTCTCCCCGTGGGTGGTCTCGGGTGACGTCAGCACCACGAGGAGCATCGTCAACAACGTCATCGTCGGTATCGTCGCCCTGCTGCTGGGGCTGGCGGCCAGCGCCGCCGCACGGTCGGCCCGCTCGGACCGGTCGGACCAGCCGAACCGGTCGAACCGGTCGGCCGGCCGCGGACGCGGCATGCCGGCTCCTTGAGCCGGTTCGTCTCCCGTACGCACCCGCTCACCCCGAGGGGCCGCCGGTCTCACCGCGGCCCCTCCGTCGTGCCCGGCCTGCCGGGCGCCCTCCCGCTCCCGCTCGCCGGCGGCTCACGTCTCCCGCCCGTCAGCGGCTCACGTCTTCCGTGCGCCGCCGCGGCCCGTGCGGGAGCCGCGGTAGGCGGCGCGGCGGGTGGCGGCCAGGGTGCCGCCGGGGACGAGGCCGGGGAGGTTGTGGGCGTAGATGTCGAAGTCCAGGCTCTCGTCCTGCGGCAGGGGCAGCACGGTCCGTACCGTCAGCACGGCGAACGTCCGCCACGGCCGGCCGGCCGGCGCGGCGCGCAGGTCGAGGACGAGCGGGCCGGCCGCCAGGGCGCCGGCCAGGCTCGCCGGGTCGCCGTGCACCGGTCCCCGCGGGGCTGGACGGGGGAAGGCGGCCAGGAGGTGGGGGCGGCCGCCGACCCGGTAGGAGAGCAGGCTGGAGTAGGGGCCGCCCAGCGCGTCGGCGCGCAGCAGGGGCAGACGGCGGGTGATCCGGCCCCGGCCGCTGGTGGTCAGGAGCAGGTCGAGGGGCCGGCCGGGGCCGTCCGCCTGCGTCACGCGCACGGCGAGCCCCAGGGCGTCGGGCAGCCGCGGGGGCAGGCCGGCCCCCCGGGAGAGACGTACCGTGGCCGCGTACCGGCCGGGGGTGTCCAGCCACGGCGCGCCCCAGGAGAACCCGTCCGCACCGCCCACGACCTCCAGGTCGGCGGCGCAGGTCAGGCCGTGCGGATGCAGGGCGGGGGCGCCGCGCGCGCGGGCCAGCAGACGGAACCCCGCCTCCACCGCGGTGGCCGGCCACGACCGCGGCGCCGCCCGGCGGTCCGCGCCGGCCGGCGGCGCGCCGGGCCCCGGAGCCCGGACCGGCCGGCCGCTCACCGGCCGCCCCTCCTCGCCCCGCCCGTGCCCGGTCCGCGGGAGGCGCGCAGCCAGGCGGTGATCCACCCCGCCTCCATCGCGGCGTCCAGGAGGTACGTCGGCCGGATCCGGCCCTTGGGCACGTAGACGAGGTCGACGGCCAGCAGGGTGAGGGCGGTGCCCAGTCCGATGCGGCGGGCCTGGGCCGGGCCCCGCGGGTCCGCGACCGCCGCGAGCTGGGCGAGACCGGCCGAGACCAGCAGTCCCCCCGTCGTCCTCTGCAGCCATTCGTCGCGCTTGGGCCCGAAGACCCACTCGAAGCTGCGCAGATGCAGCAGCGGCCACAGGCCGCCCACGACGTTGAACGCGCCGTGCGCCACCGCGACCGCGTCCGCCCGTCCGACATCTCTCGTCCTGCGCATGGGCCGTCCGTCCCCTTCGCTTCCTGGGAGGTCGCCGGGTACCCGGGCGGTCCGGCGGGGAAACGGGGGCCGGCGCTCCAGCTCCACCGTGGTGGTGACCCGTACGAGCGCGGGTGCGCGGGGCACCGAGCCGAACCCGAAGCGCACGGGGGGCTCGACCGGCCTCAGGCCCCCGAGGTCCCGGCCCTCGTGGACCGCCGACACCGTCCCGAGCGGCCGCAGGTCCCGCGCGCCGTACCACTCGCGGCGTCCGCCGCCGGCGCTGCCGCGGGTGCGTACGCCGCCCGGCAGCAGCCGGGCGGGCGGGTCCGTCAGCGCGCTCCACGCCGGGCGGGCGGCGACCGCGCCCGGCACGGCCCGCAGCGCCAGCCCGAGGAGTCCGCGCCGGCCGGTGGTGAAGCGCAGGGCGAGGGACCCGGCGGAGACGGTCCAGGTGTCGTCGGCGGCCCTCACCTCGACGGGCACGACGTGCACCGTGTCGAAGGTGTAGGTGCCGCTCACGAAGTCCGCCGTCCGGCGGGTGGGGGCGAGCAGCAGCCGGTGCCCGTCGGCCCGTTCGATCATCACGTCGCTGAACGGCCCGAACGGCGAGCGCGGCCAGTGGCCCAGCACGATCCGCGTCCCGGAGGAGGTGCCCAGGCCCGCGATCCAGCCGTCGAAGCGCAGCCGGGTGCGCCGTCCGGGTGCGCCGCGCGTCCGGGTCATGGTGGTCCTCCCCGTGCGGACCGGGCCGGTCGGGCGGGCGTGTCCGCCCGGGCCGGCCCGGGCGGCGCGGTGGCGCGGGCCTCGGCCACGGCCCGGCGCAGGAGCAGGGCCAGGCGCCGGTCGGCGTCGGGCGCGGTGAGCAGGACGCCGAGGGCGTGTTCGAGGTGGTGGTGGCCGGGGCCGCGCCACCACAGCAGGTCGGCGAGGCGGGCCGGTGCCGCCGGGGTGCGGGCCCGGGCCAGGCGCCGGGCCCGGGCGTGGCAGGCCGCACCGCGCCGCCTCAGGC
Organism: Streptomyces sp. NPDC052701; assembly: GCF_040678355.1. Taxonomy (NCBI): domain Bacteria; kingdom Bacillati; phylum Actinomycetota; class Actinomycetes; order Kitasatosporales; family Streptomycetaceae; genus Streptomyces; species Streptomyces sp. NPDC052701. The sequence goes on along the minus strand of NZ_JBFATO010000052.1, from coordinate 1,742 downwards.
GCCGGGAGCCGGGCCGCACCCGGCTGGCGGCGTCCACGACCGTGCCGACCAGGCGCGGCCCGTAGGCGCGGTCGGCGGGGCCGGCCTCGGCGAGGTCCGCGGCCAGCGGCCACAGGGCGAGCCGGGTGGGTTCGCCGACGGCGTCGTTGACCGCGCGGGCCAGCGCGGCGAGCACCGGGTGGGTGCCGGGCGGACTGTCGGTGAAGCGGCCGGTGGCCAGCAGGGCGGCGGCCTCCATCAGACAGGCGCCGTCGTCGGGGTGCAGGTGGGCGAAGCGGCCCGGCGCGGGAAGCCCGTCGGGGATCCGGGCGCGCGGGTGCCGGTCCGGCCGGGGGAGGGGCGGGGTGGGCATGGTGGGCCTCCGGGCTGGGGTCACAGGCCGGTGACGGCGTGCAGGACGAGGTACAGGGCCGCGGCGGGCAGTCCGGCCCCGGGGAAGGTCAGGACCCAGGCCGTGCCGATGGAGCGGGCCACCTGCCAGCGCACGGCCGAGATCCGCCGGGTCGCGCCGGCGCCCAGGATGGCCGCGGTGATCGTCTGGGTGGTGGAGATCGGGGCCTTGAGGACGAACGCGGTGGTGTAGAGGACGGCCGCGGCGGCGGTCTCGGCGGCGAAGCCGCGCGGCGGGTCCAGGTGGACGATGCGCCGGCCGAGGGTGGTGATGATGCGCCGGCCGCCGCTGTAGGTGCCGGCGGCCATCGCCGCGGCCACGGCCGCGACCACCCAGACGGGTACGGAGAAGTCCTCCTGCCAGCCCGCCGTGACCAGTGCCAGCACGATCACGCCCATGGTCTTCTGCGCGTCCTGCAGCCCGTGGCCGAGGCCCATGGCGGCGGCGGAGAAGGTCTGCGCGAGGCGGAAGCGGCGGGTGAGGGGGCGGGGAGCGGTGTGGCGGAACGTCCACAGGACGGCCGCGTGCAGCGTGTAGCCGAGGGCCACCCCGACGAGGGGGGACAGCAGCATGGGCAGCAGGACCTTGTCCACGATGCCGGACCAGTGCACGGTGGCGGAGGCGGCCAGGGCGGCGCCGACCAGTCCCCCGATCAGGGCGTGGGAGGAGGAGGTCGGCAGCCCGCGCCACCAGGTGAAGACGTTCCAGCCGATCGCGCCGAGGAGGGCGCACATCACCAGCAGCAGGCCCGACAGGTCCTCGGGGGCGCCGATGATGCCGCTGCCGACGGTCTTGGCGACCTCGGTCCCGAGGAAGGCGCCGGCGAAGTTCGTCACGGCGGCCATGGCCAGCGCGATGCGGGGCGTGAGGGCTCGGGTGGAGATGGAGGTGGCGATGGCGTTCGCGGCGTCGTGGAAGCCGTTGGTGAAGTCGAACACCAGCCCGACGACGATGATCAGCACCACCAGGGTGAGCTCCATGGCCGGATCGCCTCTCGCCACGCACACGGTCACGGCACGGACGGCCGCGGGCGCCCCTCGCCCTGCCTCCATCCTGCGTCCGCGTCCTCCCGCGGACCACCGGCCGGGGCCGCGCCCGCGCACCGGTCGCACCCGTACGGCCCACGCCCGCACGGCGCGGGGCACGCGCGCACGGCGCGGGGCACGCCCGCACGGCGCGGCCCGCACCCGCACGGCGCGGGGCACGCGCGTCCCGGCGCGAACGGCGTCCGGCCCCGCCGCGCGCGCGGCGGGGCCGGTGGCCGCGGGGGGGGGTGAGGGCCGTGGGCGCCCCGTGGGCCGGGCGTGGGGGAGGGGGGGGGCCGGGGGCCCCGCCCGGGCCGGGTGCGGCG
>NZ_JBFATO010000051.1:0-42480 GCF_040678355.1 Streptomyces sp. NPDC052701 | reverse complement strand
CGGCGTCCGCCCGCCCGGCCGGGCGGGCGGACGCCGGCCGGGCGCGGCGCGGTGTCCTCGTCACCGCCCGAGAACCGGGCGCCCGCACGGCCGCGGAGCCGCACGGGGCCGCGCCGGACGTCCCGCCGGTGCGAGGCGGCGGAAAACCGCCCGCGAGGAGTTCGGGGCGGGCGGGGAGGGCGCGGCGAAGTGCGCGTGCCGTCAGAAGCCGGCCGGCACCAGGCCGTGGTCGCGCCAGACGGTGCCGCGGCGCTCGTGGGCGAACAGCTCCTCCACGGCGTGGGCGATCCGCGGTCCCAGTTCGCGTTCCAGCAGGTAGAGCCCCAGGTCGAGGCCGGAGGTGACCCCGGCGCCGGTGACCAGGTCGCCGTCGTCGACCACCCGGGCGCTCACGGCGCGGACGCCGGCGGCGCCGAGCAGGTCCAGGCCCTGGTGATGGGTGGTGGCGCACCGGCCCTCCAGCAGGCCGGCCATGGCCAGGACGAGGGATCCGCCGCACACGGTGGCGACGGTCACCCGGGGATTGTCCATCGCCTCTTTCAGCAGGGCCGGCAACCCGGTCTCCAGGGTGCGCCCGAGCAGCACCGAGATGTACTCGTCCTGCCGCCCCTTCCCGCCGTCCGCTCCGCGTTCGGGGGCCTGGCCGGGTTCCCCGGCCCGGCCCGAGGCGCCGGGCACCACGACCAGGCCCGCGCGTGCGGGGTCCAGCGCCGACGTGGCACGCAGCGCCAGGCCGCCGGTGCCGCCGACCACCTCGCGCGGTCCTTCGGCGGAGACGAGCTCCACGCTCAGCCGCCCCTCGGAGGCGGTCCCGCCGGCATACAGCACTTCGTAGGGAGCGATGACGTCGAGGGGGTCGAAGCCGTCGAACAGGACGATCTGAGCATGCATGAACAGGTCCTTCCGGATGGGGCAGAGGAAAGGCCCGGTCCGCGCCGGAGCCGCCCCCGACGCTAGTCATGCGCCCTCCCCGTCCCCAGCGGCATTGCCGACAGCTTTCAACGGGATGACGCCAATTCCTCCCCGACCGCTCCGACCTGCGAAGGCGGGCCTTCCACCACGGCCGGGACGCCACGGGCGGCCACGGGCGCACCGCGCAGCCCGCCGCCCGCCGCCGGACCGGGCCCCGCCCTGCCGCACCCACCCTCCGGCTTCGCGGGTCCGGCCGTGATCACGTGCCGGACGCCCCCCGGGTCCGCGCGACGCCCGCCGCCCAGGCGACACCGCCGTGCAGGTGGGCCCGGAAGTCGGGGTCGTCGTAGGCCTCGGCGGCGTGTCCGAGGGCGGTGTAGAAGACGCGTCCTGCGCCCTGCTCGCGGCACCACACCAGGGGGTGGTCCCCGCCCATGCCGCCTCCCTCGTACGAGGACTCGTCGGCGGAGGCCAGGACGCGCACCCTGCCGCGGGGGTTGGTGCGGAAGTCGTACCACTCGTCGGTGAAGTGCCAGACGGCGGGCAGGTGCCGGGTGGCCGGATGGTCGTGGTCCTCGACCAAGACCCTGCCGGGCTGGTGGTCGGGGTGCCGGGCGAACCGGGCGCCCAGCAGCCGGCCGTAGTACGACCAGTCGTACTCGGTGCAGGCCGCGGAGTGCACCCCGACGAACCCGCCGCCGGACTCGACGTAGGCCGCGAGCCGCTCCCGGCCGGCCGGGGTCAGCACCTCGCCGCTGGTGGAGAGGAAGACCACCGCGGCGTACGCCTCCAGCGGCCTCTCGAAGACCGCCGGTTCCTCGCCGGCGTCGACCTCGAAGTCGCCGAGGGCGCGCAGGGCGGCGACGCCGGCGGGGATCGAGTCGTGCCGGTAGTCGGCGGTGCGGGTGTAGACGAGGATGCGAGGTGCCATGCCGAGGACCCTATGCCGACGGCGGAGGTGGGCCTGGTCCGCGTAGCCGGACCGGGCCGCCGTCTCGGCGAGGGACACCCCGGAGCGGGCCAGGGCCAGGGCCCGTTGTAGACGCAGGACGCGGGCCGGCGTCTTGGGCCCGTAGCCGAAGGCGGCCAGCGAGCGGCGGTGCAAACGGCGTGCGCCCAGACCGAGTTCGGCGGCGGTCGCGGCGACCGGACGGCCCGCGGCCAGGGCCGCGACGATCCGCCCCGGCAGCGGGTCGGGCGGGTCCGTCTCGGCCGCCCGCCGCAGGGCCAGTTCCTCCAGGCCGGTCGCCGGGTCGGGGGCGGCGGCGACGCGGGCGGCCAGGCGCCGCACCCGCGAGGCGGGCCACAGGTCGGCGAGCGGGACACGGCGGTCGCGCAGTTCGTGGGCGGGTACGCCGAGCAGGGCGGGCGCGGCTCCGGGGCGCAGGCGGACGCCGTACCAGGTCGCGGGCTCGCCCCGCGTGACGTACGCGCGGGTGTCGGGGCCCGCGACCAGCAGCCGTCCGTCGTGCCAGAGCAGGTCCATGCAGCCGTCGGGCAGCACCCGGCCCGCGCCGGGCCCGGACGGGGTGCTGGTCCACACGACGGCCCCGGTCAGCCGCGACGCCCGTTCCGTGTACACGTACGCCAGCCTTTCACGGCGGTGTCCGCCCCGCAGTCGCGCCCGCTCGCCGCGCCGGGCGGGATCCGGGCGTCGCCGCGCACGGCGCGCATCACCGTCGGCGGGACCCGGCCCGCCACGCGCACCGCCCAGGGCGGGCCGGAGCGGGCCCGGATCATGAACGCTCCCCGTGCGCGAGGGCCCTCCAGCAGGTCCACGAGGAGGTCCCTGCGGGTAAGGGTCCCTCCCGCTCGGCCGGAGCCAGGAGCGGAGCAGCGTTCGAGCGCGGGAAGCGGCCACGGGGCCGGCGAAGGGGCGGGCGTACGGAACGAGCCGTTCGGCGGTGGTCCCGTGCCGCGTCGCGACAGGCCGCGACGACGGGGACAGGGCCCGGGAGGGGTGGGCGCGGGGCGCCCCGAAGGTGTGGGCGGCGGGCGCCCGGAGGGAGCGGGCGGCGGGTGTCACGTCCCGGCGGGCGGCTCGTCCCCGTGGTGCTGGGTGCTCCTGACGTGCGTGCTCCTCACATGGGCCCGCAGCCGTGCCGTCACGTCCTCCGGGGGCAGGAAGCGGGACCAGCGCTCCGGGAACTCCGAGGGCATGTCGGGGTCCGCCTCCCCGGCGGCCGCGGCGCGGGCCACGTACTCGGCGACCTGCGCCTGGCGCAGCCGTTCGTTGGCCTCGCGGGCGGCGGCGGTGGCGGCGGCCGGCCAGACCCGGTCGATCGCGGCGTTGACCGCGGCTCCGACCAGCACGGCGAACGCGGACACGCCGATCCACAGCAGCACGGCGACGGGCGCGGCGAGCGAGCCGTAGATGGTGGGGCCCTCGACCGTGCTGGTCAGGTAGATCCGCAGCAGGAAGCTGCCCAGCACCCACATGCCGAGGGCGACCAGCGCTCCGGGCACGTCCTCGATCCACGGGGAGCGCACGGGCACGGAGACGTGGTAGAGCGTGGTGAGGAAGGCGATCGACAGCAGGATGACGACCGGCCAGTACAGGATCTGCACGACGGTCGTCGACCACGGCACGATCCGCACCACCGCGTCCGGTCCGGCGACCATCAGCGGCAGCGCGACCGAGCCGATCAGCAGGGCCACGACGAACAGCAGGAAGGCCAGCAGGCGCGTCTTGACGATGCCCCGGACGCCGTCGAGGCCGTACATCACGGTGATGGTGTCGATGAAGACGTTCACCGCGCGGGAGCCCGACCACAGGGCGAACAGGAAGCCGAGGGAGATGACGTCGGGCCGGCCCCCCTTCATCACGTCGTGCAGGATCGGCTCCGCGATCTCCTTCACGCCCCGGTCGGACAGGACCGTGCGGGAGGCGTCGAGGATGTTGGCCTGCAGGCTCTGGATGGTGTCGGCGCCGGTCCAGGCGTCGACGTAGCCGAGCAGACCGATCATGCTCAGCAGCAGCGGCGGCACGGACAGCAGCGTGAAGAACGCGGCCTCGGCCGCCAGGCCCAGGATGCGGTACTCCATGCAGGAGTTGACGGTGTCCTTGAGCAGCAGCCAGGCGGTCCTGCGTTTGGAGACGTTCCGGTAGAGCGCGCGGGCCCGGTGGAGGCGGCCGGAAGGCCTGTCGGGGATTTCACTTGCTGGCTGCACCCCCTAAAGGTATCCGTCGCGCCCGGCCGCCCTCACCCGCAGGCGGAACTCCGCCGTCCGGTCTCCCTCCTGCTGGGATGCATGCCCTACCGCGGGGTACGTTCGCAGACATGGCAGCCAGCACCCACACCGTCGCCAACCAGGTCCCGCCCCTGGTCGGCTACGACGTCTTCACCGCCGACCGCGCCCTGGTGGCGGCGGTCGAACGGCATCTGGACCCCGCTCTGCGCGACGAGGCGGCGGCCGAGCTGTCGGGCCTCGGGCGCAGCTCCGGCTCGGCCCAGGTGCAGGAGTGGGCGGCGCAGGCCAACGAGAACCCGCCCAGGCTGCGCACGCACGACCGCTACGGGCACCGCGTCGACGAGGTCGACTTCCACCCGGCCTGGCACCGGCTGCTCGGCAAGGGCGTCGCGGCCGGCCTGACGGCGGCCTGGACCCGGCCGGGCGGGCATGTGCGGCGGGCCGCCGCGTTCCTGGTGTGGACGCAGGCCGAGGCCGGCAACGGCTGCCCGCTGTCGATGACCCACGCGGCCGTGCCCGCCCTGCGCACCGACCCGGAGCTCGCCGCCGAGTGGGAGCCGCGGCTGACGTCCACGATCTACGACCGGGGCCTGAGGCCCGCCCGCCAGAAGGCCGGCGCGCTGTTCGGGATGGGCATGACGGAGAAGCAGGGCGGCAGCGACGTGCGCGCCAACACCACCGTCGCCCGGCCGCTCGCCGAGGAAGGCGCGTACGAGCTGACCGGGCACAAGTGGTTCTGCTCGGCGCCGATGTCGGACGGGTTCCTGGTGCTCGCCCGGGCGCCGGAGGGCCTGACCTGCTTCCTGGTGCCGCGCGTGCTGGAGGACGGCACGCGCAACGTGTTCCTCCTGCAGCGGCTCAAGGACAAGCTGGGCAACCGCTCCAACGCCTCCGCCGAGGTCGAGTTCGACGGGACCTGGGCGCGCCGGGTCGGCGAGGAGGGGCGCGGGGTGCGCACCATCATCGGGATGGTGGCGGCGACCCGGCTGGACTGCGTGCTCGGCTCGGCGGGGCTGATGCGGCAGGCCGTCGCGCAGGCGGTGCACCACTGCACCCACCGGGAGGCGTTCGGCGGGAAGCTGGTCGACAAGCCGCTGATGCGCAACGTCCTGGCCGACCTGGCGCTGGAATCGGAGGCGGCGACCACGCTGGGGCTGCGGCTGGCGGCCGCGTACGACGACGGCGGCGAGCAGGAGCGGGCGTTCCTGCGCCTGGCTCTCCCGGCGGCCAAGTACTGGGTGACCAAGCGCTGCGCCCCGGTCGCCGTGGAGGCGGCCGAGTGCCTGGGCGGCAACGGGTACGTCGAGGAGTCCGGGATGCCCCGGCTGGTGCGCGAGTCGCCGCTCAACTCGATCTGGGAGGGGGCGGGCAACGTCCAGGCCCTGGACGTGCTGCGGGCGCTGCGACGGGAGCCGCAGGCGCTCGACGCCTACCTGCGGGAGGTCGGGCAGGCGCGCGGCGCCGACCACCGGCTGGACGGCGCGATCAAGGGCCTGCTGACCGAACTGGCCGACCTGGAGGACGTCGAGGGGCGGGCGCGACGGCTCGTGGAGCGGCTCGCGCTGGTGCTCCAGGGCGCGCTGCTGGTCCGGTACGCGCCCCCCGAGGTCGCCGACGCGTTCTGCGCCGGGCGGCTGGGCGGCGACACGGGCGCGGCCTTCGGCACGCTGCCCCCCACCCTGGACCTGGCGTCGGTGGTGGAGCGGGCCCGGCCGGTGTCCTGACCCGGCGGGGCGGCCCGCGCCGGTCCACGGGCGCGCGGGGTCGCGGGGGTGGTGCTGCGCCGACACGGCACCACCCCCGCCGCACTGGCCCGTTCGAGCCGTGGACGCCGCTCGGGACGGCGCCGCTCAAGTTTCGGTCGGCGAGGAGCCGTCCACCAGGGTTGCGGGGGGTTGCAACTTGCTGGTGACTGTGTGCGGACCGGGCGGTCCCGCCCCGCGGCGGACGGCACTATGGGACCGACAGCCAGAACGGACTTCGGGGGGCGGCGGCCGGCGGGCCGTGACCGCCGCCGCCCGGCGAGCCCTACCTCCAGGAGGACCGGTGGCGCTCTCGCCGATGGACGTGACGCAGCTGGCCGCCGTCGACACGGCGCGTGCGGCCCGGGTGCTCAGCGAGGTCCGCTCCGCCGCGCTCTCCGGGCAGCGCGTGCCGTTGGCGCCCCGCCCGGTGATCGGGCAGTCCTGGGAGCGGATGCTGCGCAGCGGCGTCGACCCGGACCACGACGTCCGCTCCGGGCTGCTCCCGCGCGAGGAGGTGCAGCGGCGGCGTGAGACCTCGGCGCTGCGGCACGTCCTGCCGGTGCTGCGCGAGGGGCTGCTGTCGGTGGCGGACGTGGCCCACCACATCATGGTGGTCGCCGACGAGGAGGGCCGGGTGCTGTGGCGCGAGGGCAGCGCGCCGGTGCTGCGCAAGGCCGACGGGCTCGGTTTTGAACTCGGCGCGGACTGGCGGGAGGAGGTCGTCGGCACCAACGGCGTGGGCACTCCGGCGGTGGCCCGCCGCCCCGTGCAGGTCTTCGCCTCCGAGCACTTCGTGCGCTCGCACACCACCTGGACCTGCGCCGGAGCCCCCCTCACCGATCCGCGGGACGGCCGGCTGATCGGCGTGGTGGACGTGAGCGGCCCGCTGGAGACGATGCACCCGGCCACCCTCGCCTGGGTCGACTCGGTGGCCGGGCTGGCGCAGGCGCGGCTGCGCGAGATGCACGTGGAGTCGCTGGAGCGGCTGCGCGCGGTGGCGGCGCCGGTGCTGACCCGGCTGAGGGGCCGCGCCCTGGTGGTGGACCGGGACGGCTGGACCGCCGCGCTGACCGGGATGCCGTACACGCGGCGGATCGCGCTGCCCAGGTCGCTGTCGGCGGGCCGGACCTGGCTGCCGGCGTTCGGGGTGTGCGCGGTGGAACCACTGGCCGAGGGCTGGCTGGTGCGGCCCGCCGGCGAGCCGGAGCCGCGCGGCCCGACCCGGATCGTGCTGGACCTCGGGCAGCCGCGCCGCTGGTCGGTGGAGGTCTGCGGCGGCGCAGGCTCGTGGAGCCGCGAACTGAGCCCCCGGCACGCCGAGCTGCTGTACCTCCTGGCCGTCCACCGCGGCGGCCGCAGCGCCCCGGAGCTGGCCGGGGACGTGTTCGGCGACCCGGGCCGCCGGGTGACGGTGCGGGCCGAGATGTCCCGGGTCCGGCGGTACCTCGGGGGGTTCCTGGAGCACCGGCCGTACCGCTTCCGCGAGGACGCGGAGGTCGAGGTGCTCCTGCCCGCCGACCCCCGCGACCTGCTGCCGCACTCGACGGCACCGGCGGTGGTGCGGCACCGGGGATCCGCCAGCGCGCTCTGACGCCGCACAGGTGTGCGGGGTGGCGCAGGGTGGCACCTTCGGTGTGTTCGCGACGTTCCGCCCCGGGCCCCCGCCCCCCTGCCGTAGCATCCCCCGTACGGGCCACCCCAGCTGCTCCTCGGTCAACGTACGGATCGTCGGGTGCAGTTGGCCCGCCTCGGGAGGATCGATGAAGCATCGCGGCAGACACCGGCGGCGCAGGCGGGGCAGGGCGCTGCGTGCGGCCCTGGCCGGAACCGCCCTGGCGCTCACCGCCGCCGCCACCGTGATCAGCGCCTCGCAGGCCACGGTCGCCGGCGACCCGGGCGCCCTGCGGCCGCTCACCCGGTCCGCCGGGACCGGGCCGCTGCGGCTGGCCGAGGAGCGCGTGCCACCGCTCTGGCTGGACCGGCTCGCCTCGGCGATGGGCCGGCCCGTCGGGGTCGGCGCCGTCCTGGCCGGCGCCGACCGGGGCCTGCGCGGCGCGGCCGACTGCACGACCGCCGAGAAGCACGCCCTGCCCGTCGAACCGGCGGCCACGCGCGCGTACTGCTGGGACGGCGCCGACACGCGGGGCCTGCGGCCCGGCGCGGTCACCACCTCCGGGGACGCGGACGACGACGGCCGCTGGGGCGAGCACCGGGTGATCCTCTCCGCCTGGGCGCCCGGCGACGGGCGGGCCGTCCGGGGTCCGGCCCGGGTCGCGGTCGTCGACGCGGACGATCCGGCGCGCCTCGTCTACACCTGGGCGCTCCTCGCCGTCCCCGTCGACGGGGGCCGCGACTACCGGGGGCTCGCCTCGCCGGTGTCGGGCATGGTCTGGTACCAGGACAAACTGCTGGTCACGGCCGGTGACGGGGAGCGCGGGGCACTGTACGTGTACGACATGGACCGCGTGCAGCGGGCCACCGTCGAGGCCTCCGCCGTCGGCCGGGTGCCCGGCGGCTGGTCGGCGGCCGGCGCCCGGTTCGTGCTGCCCGCCGTCGCCGTGTACCGGCTCCCCGGCGGCACGGGCGCCCCACGGCTGGACGGCATCTCCCTGGACCGCGGTACGGCGCCGGACAGCCTGGCCGCGAGCGGGCGGGCCCCCGCCGGCGACGACCGGCGCACCCGGCTGTGGCGCTACGCGTTCAGTGCGGATCCGGCCCGCTCCGGCCTGCTCGCCGTCGACGCGGACGGGCACGCGCGGGCGGTGGAGGCGTACGGGACGAAGACGGCCGATGTGGCGGGCGTGCTGTCGTACCGGTCGAACTGGTACCTCACCCGCGCGGCCGGCGACGCGGACGGGCGCGGCACCCTCTGGCGGCAGAACACCGAGGGAGCGCGGGCCACGCGGTGCGGCGCCGACGAGACCCACCGCTGCTGGAGCGGCCGGACCGCGTCCCTGTCCTACTGGGAGGCGACCGGCGAGGTCTGGTCCCAGTCGGGGCGGATGCTCTTCGCGCTGCCGCTGGACTCGATCGACCGGTCCGTGGACTAGGGCCTGTCGTCGAACTCCCGCCTGCTCCGCGACGCCCTGCACGCACTCTCGCCGCACCGGGCGCAGACCCGAGTACATCCACGAGGGCCCGCGCCCGGCACGCCGGGAGCACGCACCCGACGCCGCGGGGCCCGCCCTCCGGGCGGACGACGGGAATGTGACGACAGGCCCCAGGACGGCGGGCGAGAGGGACGGGAAGGGCGGGGAGGCGGTGTCGCCGGACGCGGACGGGGGCCGCCGCCGCGCGGCGGAGCCGTTCGACAGACGCCGGGGCCGGATGATTCTCTGACCGGCATGACCCGCATCGCCGTGACCACCTGGTCCCTGGAACAGACCGCGCCGGAGGACCTGCTGCCGGCCGCCGCGCCCGAGGGGGACGTGCGGATCGTCCGCGCCGAGGTGCCCTCGCCCGAGTTCAGCCGCTTCCTGTACGCCTCGGTCGGCGGCGACATCCACTGGACCGACCGGCTGAGCTGGACGTACGCGCGGTGGCGGGAGCACCTGGAGCGGCCCGGCGTGGAGACGTGGGTCGCCTACGACCGGGGCACGCCGGCGGGATACGTGGAGCTGGATCCGCAGGACGACGGGGTCGTGGAGATCGTCTACTTCGGTCTCCTGCCCGCCTTCCGGGGCCGCCGCATCGGCGGGCACCTGCTGTCGTACGGTACCGCCCGGGCCTGGGACCTCGCGGACCGGTGGCCGGGGCGGCCGCCCACGAAGCGGGTGTGGCTGCACACCTGCAGCAAGGACGGCGAGCACGCGCTGGAGAACTACCGGCGCCGCGGCTTCGAGCTGTTCGACACCAAGGTCGAGGAGGAACCGGAGGCGGCCGCGCCGGGCCCCTGGCCGGGTGCCTTCCCCGCCTGACGCGCACCGGGCGGAACGATCCGGTCCGTGTGACCGACGACACTCATGTCTCGCGCTACGAGACATGAGTGTCCGAATCTTGGACGAAGCTGGACTGTGTCCAGATCGCCGTGCCAGTCTTCCGTCATGCCTGGAACTGGAACCGCCTTGGTGAGTCGGCGACACGTCGACCTCGGCCGCATGTCCAGCGCCATCTGTCCGGCGCGCTGAGAGCACACCAGCAGCGTCGGCCTCTCCCCTCACAGCCTCATTCCTGCGCAATGAAGCGCACGTATGCCCATGCGCCCGTACGCGCAGGTCAGAGCCGCTTTCCGCCTGTCCCGAAGGACGTGTCCACCATGGCCGCCACCCCGCAGAACCCTGCCGCCGCGACTCCCCGCCGCAAGGTGAGCCGTCACCGCGGTGAGGGTCAGTGGGCCGCGGGTCACTTCACCCCGCTCAACGGCAACGAACAGTTCAAGAAGGACGACGACGGTCTCAATGTGCGGACACGCATTGAGACGATCTACTCCAAGCGGGGCTTCGACTCCATCGACCCCAACGACCTGCGCGGCCGGATGCGCTGGTGGGGTCTGTACACCCAGCGCAAGCCCGGCATCGACGGCGGCAAGACCGCCGTGCTGGAGCCGGAGGAGCTGGACGACGAGTACTTCATGCTGCGCGTCCGCATCGACGGCGGCGCGCTGACCACCCGGCAGCTGCGGGTGATCGGCGAGGTCTCGCAGGAGTTCGCGCGCGGTACGGCGGACATCACCGACCGGCAGAACGTGCAGTACCACTGGATCCGGATCGAGGACGTGCCCGAGATCTGGAACCGCCTGGAGGCGGTGGGCCTGTCCACCGTGACCGCCTGCGGCGACACCCCGCGCGTGATGATCGGCTCCCCGGTCGCGGGCATCGCCGAGGACGAGATCATCGACGGCACTCCGGCCCTGGAGGAGATGAAGCGCCGCGTCCTGAACAACAAGGCGTACTCGAACCTCCCCCGCAAGTTCAAGACGGCCATCTCCGGCTCGCCCCTGCTGGACGTGGTCCACGAGATCAACGACGTCGCCTTCGTCGGCGTCCGGCACCCCGAGCACGGCCCGGGCTTCGACGTGTGGGTCGGCGGCGGCCTGTCCACCAACCCCAAGCTCGGCGTGCGGCTGGGCGCCTGGGTGCCGCTGGAGGAGGTCCCGGACGTCTACGAGGGCGTCCTGTCGATCTTCCGCGACCACGGCTACCGGCGGCTGCGCAACCGCGCCCGCCTGAAGTTCCTCGTCGCCGACTGGGGCGCGGAGAAGTTCCGGCAGGTGCTGGAGGACGAGTACCTGAAGCGGAAGCTGGTCGACGGCCCGGCCCCCGAGCAGCCCGTGCAGCAGTGGCGCGACCACATCGGCGTGCACCGCCAGAAGGACGGCCGCTTCTACGTCGGCTTCGCGCCGCGCGTCGGCCGCGTCGACGGCACCACCCTGACGAAGATCGCCGACCTGGCGGAGGCGCACGGCTCGGGCCGGGTGCGCACCACCGTCGAGCAGAAGATGATCATCCTCGATGTCGAGGAGGGGCAGGTCGACTCGCTGGTCGACGCCCTGGAGGCGCTGGACCTGACCGCCAGGCCCTCCCCGTTCCGGCGCGGCACCATGGCCTGCACCGGCATCGAGTTCTGCAAGCTCGCCATCGTCGAGACCAAGGCGCGCGGCTCCTGGCTGATCGACGAACTGGAGCGCCGCCTCCCGGACTTCGACGAGCCGATCACCATCAACCTCAACGGCTGCCCGAACGCCTGCGCCCGCATCCAGGTCGCGGACATCGGCCTCAAGGGCCAGCTGGTCCTCGACGACCGGGGCGAGCAGGTCGAGGGTTTCCAGGTGCACCTCGGCGGTGCGCTGGGGCTGGAGGCGGGCTTCGGCCGCAAGGTGCGCGGCCTGAAGGTCACCGCGGAGGAACTGCCCGACTACGTGGAGCGCGTGCTGAAGCGGTTCCAGGCGGAGCGCGAGGACGGCGAGCGGTTCGCGGCCTGGGCGGCGCGCGCCTCCGAGGAGGCCCTGTCGTGAGCGAGCGCGCGGTCCCCTTCCACTGCCCCTACTGCGGCGACGAGGACCTGCGGCCGGGCGAGCAGGGCCACGGGGCGTGGGAATGCGCGGCGTGCAATCGAGCCTTCCAGTTGAAGTTCCTCGGGCTGCTGGCCCGGGGTCTTCGGCGGTCCGACGAGGGAGGGGCACAGATATGACGGCAACTCAGGAAGAGCGCGCCACAGAAGACTTGAAGGCGCTCGCCGAACAGGCGGGCCGCGACCTGGAGGACGCCTCCGCGCTGGAGATCCTGCAGTGGGCGGCCGAGACGTTCGGCAGGCGGTTCTGCGTGACCTCCTCGATGGAGGACGCGGTGGTCGCCCACCTCGCCTCCCGCGCGATGCCCGGCGTCGACGTGGTCTTCCTCGACACCGGCTACCACTTCCCCGAGACGATCGGCACACGCGACGCCGTGGAGGCGGTGATGGACGTCAACGTCATCACGCTGACCCCGCGTCAGACGGTCGCCGAGCAGGACGCCCGGTACGGCCCGAAGCTGCACGACCGCGACCCGGACCTGTGCTGCAGGCTGCGCAAGGTCCAGCCGCTGGAGGAGGGTCTCCAGGACTACCTGGCCTGGGCGACCGGCCTGCGCCGCGACGAGTCCCCGACCCGGGCGAACACCCCGGTGGTCGGCTGGGACGACAGGCGCCAGAAGGTCAAGATCTCCCCGATCGCCCGCTGGACGCAGGACGACGTGGACGCGTACGTCGCCGAACACGGCGTCCTGACCAACCCCCTGCTGACGGACGGCTACGCCTCCGTCGGCTGCGCCCCCTGCACCCGCCGGGTCCTGGCGGGCGAGGACGCGCGCGCCGGCCGCTGGGCGGGCCGGGCCAAGACCGAGTGCGGGCTGCACGGATGACGACGACGATTCAGGAGAGCGACGTGACGAGCGGAGCCACCGTCTGGCTCACGGGTCTGCCCAGTGCCGGCAAGACCACCATCGCGTACGAGCTGGCCGGCCGGCTGCGCGGGGAGGGCCGCCGCGTCGAGGTGCTCGACGGCGACGAGATCCGCGAGTTCATCTCGGCGGGCCTCGGCTTCTCCCGCGAGGACCGGCACACCAACGTGCAGCGCATCGGCTTCGTCGCGGAACTGCTCGCCCGCAACGGCGTCCTCGTCCTCGTCCCGGTCATCGCGCCGTACGCCGACAGCCGCGAGGCGGTGCGCAAGCGGCACCAGGCGGGCGGGACGCCGTACCTGGAGGTGCACGTGGCCACGCCGGTGGAGGTCTGCTCGGTGCGCGACGTGAAGGGCCTGTACGCCAAGCAGGCGGCGGGCGAGCTGAAGGGGCTCACCGGCGTCGACGACCCGTACGAGGAGCCCGAGACGCCCGACCTGCGCATCGAGTCGCAGAACCAGACCGTGCAGGAGTCCGCGGCGTCGGTGCACGCCCTGCTCAGCGAAAGGGGACTGGCATGACGACGACCGTCGCCACCGTGTCCGGGGAGACCGGCAGCCCGTACGCCCTCTCCCACCTCGACGCCCTGGAGTCCGAGGCGGTGCACATCTTCCGCGAGGTGGCGGGCGAGTTCGAGAACCCGGTGATCCTGTTCTCCGGCGGCAAGGACTCCATCGTCATGCTGCACCTGGCGCTGAAGGCGTTCGCGCCCGCGCCGGTGCCGTTCGCCCTGCTGCACGTGGACACCGGGCACAATTTCCCCGAGGTCATCGACTACCGGGACCGCACGGTCGAGAAGTACGGGCTGCGCCTCCACGTGGCCTCGGTACAGGACTACATCGACCGCGGTGTGCTGCGCGAACGCCCCGACGGGACGCGCAACCCGCTGCAGACGCTGCCGCTGACCGAGAAGATCCAGAGCGAGGGGTTCGACGCCGTCTTCGGCGGCGGGCGCCGCGACGAGGAGAAGGCCCGGGCCAAGGAGCGGGTGTTCTCGCTGCGGGACGAGTTCTCCCAGTGGGACCCGCGCCGCCAGCGCCCCGAGCTGTGGAACCTGTACAACGGCCGCCACGCGCCCGGCGAGCACGTCCGCGTCTTCCCGCTGTCCAACTGGACCGAACTGGACGTGTGGCAGTACATCGCCCGCGAGGACATCGAGCTGCCCGAGATCTACTTCGCGCACGAGCGCGAGGTCTTCCGGCGCGGCGGCATGTGGCTGACCGCCGGCGAGTGGGGCGGCCCGAAGGACGGCGAGACGGTCGAGAAGCGGCGGATCCGCTACCGCACGGTCGGCGACATGTCCTGCACCGGCGCCGTCGACTCCGACGCCGACACGATCGAGAAGGTCATCACGGAGATCGCCGCGTCCCGGCTCACCGAGCGCGGCGCCACCCGCGCCGACGACAGGCTCTCCGAGGCCGCGATGGAAGACCGCAAGCGCGAGGGGTACTTCTGAGCATGAGCACCACCACGACCGAGGAGCTCTCGGCGACCACCCTGCTGCGGTTCGCCACCGCCGGCTCCGTCGACGACGGCAAGTCCACCCTGGTCGGCCGACTGCTGCACGACTCCAAGTCGGTGCTGACCGACCAGCTGGAGGCGGTGGCCCGGGTCTCCGCGAGCCGCGGCCAGGAGGGCCCGGACCTCGCGCTGCTGACGGACGGCCTGCGGGCCGAGCGGGAGCAGGGCATCACCATCGACGTGGCGTACCGCTACTTCGCCACCCCGCGCAGGAGGTTCATCCTCGCCGACACCCCGGGCCACGTGCAGTACACCCGGAACATGGTCACCGGCGCCTCGACCGCCGAGCTGACGGTGGTCCTCGTCGACGCCCGCAACGGCGTCGTCGAGCAGACCCGCCGGCACGCCGCCATCGCCGCCCTGCTCCGCGTCCCGCACGTCGTCCTCGCCGTCAACAAGATGGACCTGGTCGGCTACGAGGAGGAGGTGTTCGCCGCGATCGCCGAGGAGTTCACGGCGTACGCCACCGAGCTGGGCGTCCCGGAGGTCACCGCGATCCCGATCTCGGCGCTGGCCGGCGACAACGTGGTGGAACCGTCCTCGAACATGGACTGGTACGGCGGCCCGACCGTGCTGGAGCACCTGGAGACCGTCCCGGTCAGCCACGACCTGGCGCACTGCCACGCGCGGCTGCCGGTGCAGTACGTGATCCGCCCGCAGACCGCCGAGCACCCGGACTACCGGGGGTACGCGGGCCAGATCGCGGCGGGCACCTTCCGGGTGGGCGACCCGGTGACGGTCCTGCCGTCCGGCCGCACCACCAGGATCACCGGCATCGACCTGCTGGGCAAGCCGGTCGACATCGCCTGGACCCCGCAGTCGGTGACCCTCCTGCTCGCCGACGACATCGACATCTCGCGCGGCGACCTGATCGTGCCCAGCAAGGACGCGCCCGCCACCACGCAGGACATCGAGGCGACCGTGTGCCACGTCGCCGACCAGCCGCTGACCGTCGGCCACCGTGTGCTGCTCAAGCACGGCACCCGCACGGTCAAGGCGATCGTCAAGGACATCCCCTCCCGCCTCACCCTCGACGACCTGTCCCTGCACCCGCACCCGGGACGGCTCGTCGCCAACGACATCGGCCGCGTGAAGATCCGCACCGCCGAGCCGCTGCCGGCCGACTCCTACGCCGACTCGCGCCGCACCGGCTCGTTCATCCTGATCGACCCCGGCGACGGCACCACGCTCACCGCGGGCATGGTCGGCGAGTCGTTCGCCTCCCCGGAGCCGGTCAGGGACCAGGCCGAGGACGACGGGTGGGACTTCTGACGTGAACCCCCTCGACTTCTACTCCACGTTCGCGAAGGAGGGCGGCCGGGTCGGCAGCGGCGCCCTCGGCAGCGGGCAGGGCGGAGTGGCGCGATGTGTGCGGTGACGTACGCGCACTGCCCGCGCACCCTCACCCCACCGCCGTAGACGAAACCTGCCGACCTCCCGGCCACGACCTGACAGACCGTGACCGCCGGGCCAACGAGAGGAAAGCCTCCCGTGCCTGCCAGCAACGCCCTGCGCCGTGCCGTCGCGGCCGCCGCCGCGCTCCCCCTGCTCACCCTCGCCGCCTGCGGCTACGGCTCCGAGGCCGAGGACGACAACACCAACCAGAAGGTCGCCGCCGGGGCGGAGAAGATCGACGGCCTGGACACCGTGAAGATCGGCTACTTCGGCAACCTCACCCACGGCACCGCCCTCGTCGGCCGCGAGCAGGGCTTCTTCCAGAAGGAACTGGGCGCCACCAAAGCGGAGTACGCGACCTTCAACGCGGGCCCGTCCGAGATCGAGGCCCTCAACTCCGGTTCCATCGACATCGGCTGGATCGGCCCGTCCCCGGCGATCAACGGCTACACCAAGTCCGGCGGCAAGAACCTGCGCATCATCGGCGGTTCGGCCTCCGGCGGTGTGAAGCTCGTCGTCGACCCGGAGAAGATCAAGTCCCTGAAGGACGTCAGGGGCAAGAGGATCGCCACTCCGCAGCTCGGCAACACCCAGGACGTGGCGTTCCTCAACTGGGCGGCGGAGCAGGGCTGGAAGGTCGACCCGCAGAGCGGCAAGGGCGACGTCACCGTCGTGCGCAGCGACAACAAGGTCACCCCGGACGCCTACAGGGCCGGCTCGATCGACGGCGCCTGGGTGCCGGAGCCGACCGCCTCGAAGCTGGTCGCCGAGGGCGGCAAGGTGCTGCTGGACGAGAAGACGCTGTGGCCCGGCGGCAAGTTCGTGATCACGAACATCATCGTGTCGCAGAAGTTCCTCAAGGAGCACCCGAAGGCCGTCGAGGCGGTGCTGAAGGCGTCGGTCGAGACCAACAAGTGGATCAACGCCAACCCCGGCGAGGCGAAGGCCTCCGCCAACAAGCAGCTGGAGGCCGACTCCGGCAAGGCGCTGCCGGCCGAGGTGCTGGACCCGGCGTGGAAGTCGATCGAGTTCATCGACGACCCGCTGGCCTCCACCCTCAGCACCGAGGCGGAGCACGCGGTCAAGGCCGGGCTGCTGGAGAAGCCGGACCTGCGGGGCATCTACGACCTCTCGGTGCTCAACAAGGTCCTCAAGGCCGAGGGCGGGAGCCCGGTCGACGACGCCGGTCTCGGCGCGAAGTAAGCCCGCACCCCGATGAGTCCCCAGGAGGTGACGACCATGGCCACGACCCTCGCCAAGGCCGCCGACGGCACCGTGGCGGCCACGCACGCCGCGCGGATCGAGCACGTCTCGAAGTCGTACCCGGGCCCCGCCGGGCGGCAGCTCGTGCTGGACGACATCAGCCTCGATGTCGCGCCCGGCGAGTTCGTCACCCTCCTGGGGGCCTCGGGCTGCGGCAAGTCCACGCTGCTCAACCTGGTGGCGGGCCTGGACCGGCCCACCGCGGGGGAGATCAGCACGGACGGACGCCCGGCGCTGATGTTCCAGGAGCACGCCCTCTTCCCGTGGCTGACCGCGGGCAAGAACATCGAACTGGCCCTGAAGCTGCGGGGCGTCGCCAAGCACGAGCGGCGCGAGCGCACCGAGGAACTGCTGGAGCTCGTACGGCTCAAGGGCGCGTACGGCAAGCGGGTGCACGAGCTGTCCGGCGGGATGCGCCAGCGCGTGGCGCTGGCCCGCGCACTGGCGCAGGAGAGCAAGCTGCTGCTGATGGACGAGCCGTTCGCCGCGCTCGACGCCATCACCCGGGACGTGCTGCACGACGAACTGACCCGGATCTGGCGCGAGACGCGGGTGTCGGTCCTGTTCGTCACGCACAACGTGCGCGAGGCGGTGCGCCTCGCCCAGCGCGTGATCCTGCTCTCCTCCCGCCCGGGGCGCATCGCGCGCGAGTGGACGGTGGACATCCCGCAGCCGCGCCGGATCGAGGACACCGCCGTCGCGGAACTGTCCGTCGAGATCACCGAACAACTCCGGGGGGAGATCCGCCGTCATGGCCAGCACTGACACCACGGCCGTCAAGGACGGCAACGACCTCGCCGGCCTGGAGGCGGGTCTCGACGCGCTGGAGACGGTGCAGCAGACCCGCAAGCCGTTCCGGCAGACCTTCCGGGAGAAGGTCCTGCCGCCCCTCACCGCCATCGCGCTGGTGCTGGCGGTGTGGCAGGCGCTGGTCTCGTTCGAGGTCGTCGACGATCCGAGCAAGCTGCCCTCGCCGGGCGCGGTGTGGGACGTGGTGCGGCAGGCGTGGCTGGAGGGCGAACTCCTCGGCTACATCTGGACCAGCGTCTCGCGCGGCCTGCTCGGCTTCTTCTTCGCCCTCCTCATCGGCACCCCGCTGGGTCTGCTGGTGGCCCGGGTGAAGTTCGTGCGCGCGGCGATCGGCCCGATCCTGTCCGGTCTGCAGTCGCTGCCGTCGGTGGCGTGGGTGCCGCCGGCCGTGATCTGGCTGGGCCTGAACAACCAGATGATGTACGCGGTGATCCTGCTCGGCGCGGTCCCCTCCATCGCCAACGGCCTGGTGTCGGGCGTCGACCAGGTGCCGCCCCTGTTCCTGCGGGCGGGCCGCACGATGGGCGCGACCGGTCTGAAGGGCACCTGGCACATCGTGCTGCCGGCCGCGCTGCCCGGCTACGTGGCCGGTCTGAAGCAGGGCTGGGCGTTCTCCTGGCGCTCGCTGATGGCCGCGGAGATCATCGCGTCCTTCCCCGACCTCGGCGTCGGCCTGGGCCAGCTGCTGGAGAACGGCCGCAACGCCAGCGACATGGCGATGGTGTTCGAGGCGATCCTGCTCATCCTGATCGTCGGCATCGCGATCGACCTGCTGATCTTCAGCCCGCTGGAGCGGTGGGTGCTGCGCAGCCGCGGCCTGCTGGTGAAGGGCTGACGCCATGATCCAGCAGCCGGTGCTCCTCGTCATCGCCCACGGCAGCCGCGACCCGCGGCACGCCGCGACCGTGCACGCCCTGGTGCGGCGGGTCCGGTCGCTGCGCCCCGGCCTGCGCGTGGAGACCGGCTTCCTGGACTTCAACGTCCCCTCGGTGCAGGGGATGCTGCAGTCGCTGGCGGTCCAGGGCGTGCGGGACGTGGTGGCCCTGCCGCTGCTGCTCACCCGCGCCTTCCACGCGAAGGCGGACATCCCGGCGGTCCTCGCGGACGCCCCCGCGCAGCTGCGGATCCGCCAGGCGGAGGTGCTGGGCCCCTCGCCGCTGCTGCTGTCGGCGCTGGAACGCCGACTGTACGAGGCGGGGCTGGACCCCGCCGACAAGTCCTCGACCGGGGTCGTGCTGGCCTCGGCGGGGTCCACCGACCCGGAGGCGATCGCGGTGATCGCCGGCATCGCGCGGGAGTGGCGGCGCACCGGCTGGTGCGCCGTGCGGCCCGCGTTCGCCTCCGCGTCCCTGCCCCGCACGCAGGACGCGGTGCGGGAGCTGCGGGCGCTGGGCTGCGCCCGTGTCGCGGTCGCCCCGTACGTCCTGGCCCCCGGCTTCCTGCCGGACCGCATCGCGCGGGGCGCGGCGGAGGCGGACGTCCTCGGCGGTGTGCTCGGCGCCGCGCCGGAGGTCGCCCGGGTGCTGCTGGAGCGGTACGACGCGGCCCGGGTGCCGGTGCCGGCGGCGGTCGGGGCCTAGGTGTGCTGTCCCGGGACGCGTCCGCTTCGGTTCGACGGCCAGGTCCCGTTACCCGTCGGGGAGTTCGTCGCCGGCGTCGTGCGGGAAGCGGCTCGTCACGCGGAAGCCGAGGTCGGGCGGGCGTTCGCGCTCGGCCTCCGGCAGCCGGCGGGAAGTGGTCCGGGCGAAGGGGCAGAAGGGGCAGGCGGGGCCGGGGCAGAGGCCGGCGCGCGTGGGTGCCGCGTGGGTCGTGCCGGTGGCGCCGGCCGTGGTGCGGCACGGCGTCCCGGCCCGCTCCACGTCGTTCTCACCGGTCCGGCGCGCAGGCCCGGTCGGCGAGGCTCAGCAGCTGCGCCATCGGCATGGAGCCGGCTTCCCTGCCCTCCCGGGCGAAGGTGTTGGCGAGCCGTTGCAGCAGGTCGTTCAGCGGGGTGGGGACGCCGTGCAGCCGGCCGAGGAGGGCGATCTCGCCGTTGAGGTGGTCGGCCTCGATGGTGCCGGTGCCGCGGGCCAGGGACTGCCAGGAGGAGCCGCCGCCGCGCGGGGCGCCGGCCGGCGGCACCAGGCGGACCTTGTCGCCGCGGGCCGCGCGCTGCTCCTCGGGGCTCGCGTACGCGATCCCGGCGGCGTCGAGCACCGCCTCCCCCTCGGCGCGCACCCGCGCGTACAGCGCCCGGGCCTCCTCGCCGTCGGCGGGACCGGCCACCGCCTCCAGGGCGTTGGCGAGGTTGCCCAGCAGTTTGGCGTACTGCCAGCGCGCCACGTCGGGGACGACCGGTGCCTCGAACCGCGCGGTCTCCAGGTCCGCGGCGATCAGCCGGGCCGTGTCGTCCGTGCCGTGCGGGTGGCGGCCGAGGTGCAGGACGCCGGTGAGCGGGGTGCCGGCGGCCGAGACGACACCCGGTTCGACGAAGGTCGCCGGCAGCCAGACGCAGACGCCGTAGACGCGGCGGAAGCGGCGCAGGGCGCGGCGCTGGCTCTCGACGCCGTTCTGGGCGCAGACCAGCGGAAGCCGCTCGGCGGCCGTGCCCCCGCCCGCGACCGGGGCCGGGGCCCACGCCTGGAGGGCCGTCTCGGTGTCCTGCGTCTTGACGGCGAGGACGAGCACGTCCTCGGGGCGCAGCTCGCCGAGGGCCTCCGGCCGGTCGACGGCCGGCAGCCGGTACGTCAGGTCGCCCTCCGGCACCCGCAGCCGCAGTCCGCGCTCCCGCAGCGCCCGGTGGTGGGCGCCCCGGGCGACCAGGACCACCTCGTGTCCGGCCTGGGCCAGCCGCCCGCCGACGGCGCCGCCGACGGCCCCCGCTCCGATGACGATGTAGCGCATCCGCATGGGAGCAGCCTCGCACAGGCGGGGGTGTAGCCTCCGGCAGATGATCGATCAGGCTTTCGTGCTCGGCGGTGATCTTCCGGTGCGCCGCCTCGGTTACGGCACCGCCCAGCTCACCGGTCCCGGTTACTGGGGCCCGCGCGGTGACGCCCGGGACGCGGTGGCGGTGCTGCGGCGGGCGGTCGAGCGCGGAGTCACCCTGATCGACACCGCCGACAACTACGGCCCGTCGGTCGCCGAGGAGCTGGTGGCGCGGGCCCTGCGTCCCTGTCCGGCCGACGTGGTGGTCGCCACCAAGGGCGGGGTGGTGCGGACGAGCGAGCGCGCCTGGCACGTCGACGGGCGGCCGGAGCGGCTGCGGGCGATGTGCGAGGCGAGTCTGCGGCGGCTGCGGCGGGACACGATCGACCTCTACCAGCTGCACCGGCTGGACCCCGCGGTGCCGCTCGCCGAACAGCTGGGCGCGCTGGAGGAGTTGCGGGCCGAGGGCAAGATCCGGCACATCGGCCTGGACACCGTCACCGCCGAGCAGTTGTCCGCCGCCCTGGAGCTGGCGGACATCGCGTCCGTCCAGAACCGGTACAACCTCCTGGACCGCTCCTTCGAGCCGCTGCTGGAGCTGTGCGAGGCGCGCGGCATCGCGTTCCTGCCCTGGTTCCCGCTCGGCAACGGGGCGCTGACGGCCGACCCGGTGTGCGCCGCGGTCGCCGCCGCGCACCGGGCCACGCCGGGCCAGGTCGCCCTGGCCTGGCTGCTGCACCGCTCCCCCGTGCTCTGCCCGACGCCCGGCACGGGCTCCCTCGCGCACCTGGAGGAGAACCTGGACGCGGCGGCCCTGCGGCTCGCCCCGGAGGAGCTGTCCCGTCTGGACGCGCCGGGGGCCTGAGGCGGAGGGCGGCCCGGCCGGGCGGTCAGGCCCGCGGGGTGCCGAACGGCGTGGCCTGGTGGAAGTACAGCAGCCAGCCGTCCCCGGTCAGCCGCCACAGCGAGCTGCGGTGTGCCCGCCTGCCGTGGTGTTCGGTCGCGAAGGTCAGGTGGACGACGTCGGGGGCGAGCTGCACGCCCCGCGGGCGGGAGGTGACGACGGGCGCGGTCCCCGGGCCGGTCTCCCCACCCTCGGTCAGCGCGGCGATGACCGAGGCGCGGTCCCAGTGCCGCCCGGACGCGCCGAACTCGTGGAAGTCGGGGTGCAGCAGCGCTCCGAGCCGTGCGGGCGAGCGGCGCACCTGCGGGTCGAGCAGGGCCGGTTCGCGCCGGACGACGGCGTCGACGGCCGTGGTGGGCTCAGGCACCGGTCATCTCCACGAGCTTGACGACGGTGTTCCAGTTGCGGGTGGTGGCGATCAGGCCCTTGGTCGTGCGGGGCCGGGCGAGAAGCTGGGCGAGCCGGGAGCGGCCGAGGCCGTCGGGCGCGTAGAGGTACAGCGCGCGGTCGCCGAGCCGGAACTCCTCGGGCAGGCAGGCGGCCCGGTCGATCTCCGCGAAGCGCCCGGCGTCGACGGGGCCGGAGAAGTAGGTGACGTGCAGCTGCCTGGGCTGCAGGCCGGCGGCCGGGAACGGGCAGGCGTCGGCCACCGCCTTCAGATAGGCGTGGTCGCGCACGATCACGTCGGCGCGGAAGCCGAAGTGCCGCTCGATCGCCCCGGAGATGCCGGCGGCCAGCGACGCCTCGTCGCCGCGGCCGGTGGTGAACACGGCCTGGCCGCTCTGCAGGTAGGTGCGGACGCCGCCGTGGCCGAGGCCCTCCAGGAGCGTGCGCAGCTCCGCCATGGGGACCTTCCTGCTGCCGCCGACGTTGATCCCGCGCAGCAGCGCCGCGTATGTCGTCGTCATCCGCCCACGATAGGCGGCCGTCGTGCCCCGTGGGGGCGGGCACGACGGCCGCTTCCGCACAGGGCGGATGCGCGAAACTCTGGCCGACCGGCGGGGTGGGGATCAACCGCTACGCGCACCTGTGACTTATTCAACAACGTTGTGCAACGACAAAGAGGATCTTCGTCGACGGACCGGACACCCCGGCGCGCGGCCGCGGGCCCCGTCCCTGACCACCGGCCCCGAGACGCCCGGTAGATGTAAGGGGCCACGGTCATCCCCAGTACCGAGGAGGTGAAGGCCGAAGGGATGAGAACCGGCCCCGGTACCTCACCGGGCAGCACGACGAAAAGTCCTTATCCGGCCCATACCTTCGAAACGGAAGGTGGCGGCAGGGGGCCGTCGCCGCACACGAGGGGACGGCCCGTCATGGGGAACGGAGAATCACGGGTGCGGGGCGTCGCCGCGCGGGCCGGCGGATGGAGCGCCCGGCACCGATGGGCCGCCGTCGGCATCTGGGTGCTGTTCGTCGTCCTGGCGATGGGGCTCGGCTCCGCGGCGGGCCGGGTCGACGTCAAGGACAGCGACCAGCTGAAGGGCGAGACGCACACCGCCGCGAAGATCGTCGAGGACGCCGGGATCGACGAGCCGGCCGGTGAGACCGTGCTGGTCCAGGCGAAGGACGACGGCCTGCGGGCCACGGACGAGGAGTTCCGGGCCGCGGTCACCGCCGTCATGCGGGCGGTGGAGAGGACCGGTGAGGTCACGGACGTGACCTCGCCGTACGAGACGCGGACGATCTCCAAGGACGGGCGCAGCGCGCTGGTGCAGTTCGACATGCGCGGCGACGCCGACACGGCGGGCGAGCGGGTCGAGCCGGTGCTCAAGGCCGTCGAGGACGTCCGCGAGGACCACGGGGCGGTGCGGATCGAGGAGATCGGCGGCGCCAGCATGATGAAGACGTTCGACGACGCGTTCGGGGACGACTTCCGGAAGGCCGAGTACTCCGCGGTGCCGGTGGCCCTCGGCATTCTGCTCATCGCCTTCGGCGCGCTGGTGGCGGCGCTGCTGCCGGTGCTGCTGGCGATCACCGCGATCATGGCGACGATGGGCCTGATGGGCGTGGTCAGCCACGTGATGCCGATGAGCGACACCGCCAACTCCGTGATGCTGCTGGTCGGTCTGGCGGTCGGCGTCGACTACTGCCTGTTCTACCTGCGCCGCGAGCGCGAGGAGCGCGCGGCCGGGCGGGACGCGCAGACGGCCCTGCGGATCGCCGCCGCCACCAGCGGCCGCGCGATCGTCGTCTCCGGTGTCACGGTGTGCGTGGCCATGGCGGGCATGCTGTTCACCGGGCTCGCCGAGTTCGAGGCGATGGGCCTGGCCTCGCTGATGGTCGTGGCGGTCGCCATGGTCGGCTCCGTGACCGTCCTGCCCGCGCTCCTGTCGCTGCTGGGCGAGCGCGTCGAGAAGGGGCGTCTGCCGTTCCTGCGCCGGCGCCGGACGAGCGGCGGCGGCGACAGCCGGTTCTGGACGGCGGTGCTGCGGCGCGTCCTCGCCAGGCCGGTGGTCTCGGTCGTCGTCGCGACCGGTGCGCTGCTGGCGGTCGCCGCTCCCGCGCTCGGCATGAAGACCCAGAACCTCACCCTGGACCAGGAGTTCGGCGACTCGCTGCCCATCGTCCAGACCTACAACCGGGTCAACGAGGCCTTCCCCGGCGGCTCCGAGCCCGCCGAGGTGGTCGTCAAGGCGCGGGACATCAACGCGCCCGAGGTGAAGGCGGCGCTCGCCGACTTCCGGGAGCGGGCGATCAGTTCGGGCGCCTCGCGCGGCCCGGTCGAGATCAGGCTGCACGACGCGCAGAACGTCGCCTTCGTCTACGTCCCGCTGGTCGGCGGCTCCGACCAGGACGAGGCGGGCGCGAGCCTGGAGAAGCTGCGCGACGAGGTGCGTCCGGCCACCCTCGGCAAGGTCGACGGGGTCGAGGCGCCCGTCACCGGCCAGGTCGCGGGCTCGCACGACTTCAACGACCAGCTGGTCGGCTCGGTCGTCCCGGTCTTCGTGTTCGTCGTGGTCTTCGCCTTCCTGCTGATGCTGCTGTCGTTCCGCTCGCTGACGATCGCGGTCACCTCGATCGTGCTGAACCTGCTGTCGGTGGGCGCGGCGTACGGCATCCTCGTCGCCGTCTTCCAGCACGGCTGGGGCGCGTCCCTGGTGGGCGCCGAGGGCGTCGGCGCGATCATCACCTGGCTGCCGCTGTTCCTGTTCGTGATCCTGTTCGGCCTGTCGATGGACTACCACGTGTTCGTGGTCTCCCGGATCCGCGAGGCGCGGCTGCGCGGCCGGACGACGAACGACGCCATCCGGCACGGCGTGGTCACCACGGCCGGGGTCGTCACCAGCGCCGCGGTCATCATGGTCGCCGTGTTCGCCATCTTCGGGACGCTGTCGATGCAGTCCATGAAGCAGATGGGCGTCGGCCTCGCGGCGGCGGTGCTGATCGACGCGACGATCATCCGGGGCGTGCTGCTCCCCGCGGTGATGGCACTGCTCGGCGAACGCAACTGGTACCTGCCGAAGTGGCTGCACCGGCTGCCGGACCTCACCCACGACGAGTCCGCGGAGGCCGTCGCGGCGCCCGGGGCGCGGGGCGAGGGCGAACCCCTGAAGGTCTGAACCCCTTTTCCCGCGACGAGGGCTCGCCGGTTCCCGGGGGAACCGGCGAGCCCTCGTCCGCCGTCCGGCCGGCCCGGTCCCCCGGGCCGGCAGCGGGCGGTCGTCCACGGGACGCGGACCGGCACGAGGGCGTACCTGTGACGGGACGACGGACCACGGGGTGTCCGGGACCGGACGGACCACGGTGTGTCCGGGACCGGACGGACCACGGGATGTCCGGGACCGGACGGGCCGCGGCCCGGTGCCCTACGCCGTGCGGCGCGCGGGCAGTTCCGCCTCGATGAGGTCGGCGGCCCGCCGGGTGCCGCCCTCCTCGGCCATCTCCGCCTGGACGTCCTTCAGGCGGCGGGCGACCTCCGGGTCGTCGACGAGCGCCAGGGCCGCCGCCCGCAGCGTCTTGGCGGTCGCGTCCTGCGCGGGGACGTGACGGGCGACGCCGAGCGCCTGGAGGATGTCCGCGTTGCCGAACTGGTCCACGGCCTGCGGTACGGCGATCATCGGCGTGGCGGTGGCCAGTCCCTCCTGGCTGCCGCCCGCGCCGGCGTGGGTGACGAACAGGTCGGCCTGTTTTAGGACCGCCAGCTGCGGGACCCAGGAGCGCACCTCCACGTTCGCGGGCACCTCCCCCAGCTCGGCCGGGTCGACGTGCCGGCCCACCTGGAGCACCAGGTGCCAGCCCGGCAGGTCGCCGAAGGCCTTGACGCACTCCCGGTAGAAGCCGGGCTGCTTGGTGAAGGCCGACCCCAGCGACACGAGCACGACCTTCTCGGCGCCGGCGGGCCGCTGCCACCCGCCCTCGGCGGTGCGGTCGCCCTGACAGGCGCCGACGAAGGTGTACACGGTCTCGTCGACCCGGTCGGCGTTGGGCTGCAGCACCCTGGGGATCAGGACGAGGGAGCGGGCGGGACGCCCCACGAACGGGTCCGGGTGCTCGGCGATCCCGTTCTCCTCCAGCCACGCCCGGAAGCGGGCGTAGTAGGCGCGTCCGCGCTCGGTCTTCCTCGGCTCCGCCCACATCGGCTCGGCGACCTCCTCCTCGTAGCCCTCCCAGGCGACGAGGTTCGGCGACAGGGAGATCGCGGGCACGCCCCACCGGTGGGCGAGGACGCGGGCCGGGTAGGAGGTGATGTCGTGCAGGACGAGGTCCGGCTCGTCGCCCTCGTACGCCGCGATCAGCTGCGGCAGCGCCTGGATCGCGTCGTCGAGGAACGGCTCCATGTTGTCCAGCAGCGTGGTCCCCCAGTCCTCGGGGTCGTCGTCGGGCGAGGGCAGCGTCGAGTTCCAGGGCTTCACCTCGGCGCCGGTCTCGGCGACCTTCTCCGCGAAGACGGGCGGGATGGCGTAGGTCACCCGGTGGCCGCGTGCGACGAGCTCGCGGATCACCTCGAGACTCGGGTTCACGTGGCCGTGGGCGGCGATGGAGAACATGGCGATGTGAGCGGGACTGGTCATGTCCCGACCGTAAGCGAGACGATACGTCTCGTGCAACCGCTATTCGCGGTCCCGGAGCGCCAGCACCCGGTGCAGCCGCTGCCAGCGCTCCGGCGCCACCTCCCCGACGAGCACCCCCGGATCCAGCCGGGCGGCCCGGAACGCCGCGTCCACCCGCCTTCTCGGATGGGCCCGGCGCAGGGAGGCGTGCAGGGAGCCGCCGACGCCGGAGAAGCCCAGCTCGACGAGGTCGCACCAGCTCCGGTGGGCGGCGGCGTCGAGCAGCGGGGTGGGGCGGCGCTCGACGCGGACGATCCCGGCGTCCACCCGCGGCACCGGCCGGAAGGCGTGCCGGCCGACCCGGCCGAGCAGCCGCCAGTCGTAGCGGGGCCAGGTCCGGACCGTCAGCAGGGTCCAGCTGCCGTAGTCCCCGGTGCGCTTGCGGGCGTACTCCAGCTGGGTGAGGAGGGTGGCGTCGGTGAGGGCGGGTGCCCGCAGGCACCAGTCGACGACGTCGGCGGTGCGCGAGAAGGGCACGTTCCCGGCGACGGAGAACGGGGTGCGCGGAGGCCGGGCGGCGAGGAAGTCCCCGCCCACGACGCGGACGTGGGGCGTGCCGGAGAAGCGGGCGCGCAGCACAGGCACGAGCCGCGGGTCGATCTCGTACGCGTGCAGTTCCCGGCAGCGCGGGGCGAGCGTGTCGGTCAACGCGCCTTCGCCCGCGCCGACTTCGAGCAGCAGGGGCGCGGGCCGCCCCTGCGGGACGGCGAGCCGGGCGAAGCGGCGGGCGGTGGCGCGGTCGGTGAGGAAGTTCTGCGAGAGGGCGCGGGAACGCCGGGCGGGGCGGGCCATGGCCTGCGGTCCTTGTCTTTCCGTGCGGGGGCGTGACGGGCGGACGAAGGCCCCGACCGGAAGACAGGGGGAACGACGGCACGCCGGACGGGCACGCGCCGGGCGCGTGCGTGTGTCACGGCGTACGCCGGTGAAGGGGACGCCCTCTGCGGCGGTGCCGTCAGCGGGCGGGGGTCCCCGGGCCGGTCAGGGCACCGGGGCCGCGGCGGACGCGGACGGCGTGGACGCAGCCCCGGCCGTGACCGGAGACGAAGATCGCG
The DNA here is from genome assembly GCF_040678355.1 of Streptomyces sp. NPDC052701. Classification (NCBI taxonomy): domain Bacteria; kingdom Bacillati; phylum Actinomycetota; class Actinomycetes; order Kitasatosporales; family Streptomycetaceae; genus Streptomyces; species Streptomyces sp. NPDC052701. The sequence continues at coordinate 14,850 of NZ_JBFATO010000051.1, read as the reverse complement.
TTGAAGGCTCCCACGGGAGGGACGGTAGGCGGGGCCGCCCCGGGCGGGCAACGGGTTTTCCGCCCGGGGCGGGTCTCAGCGCTGGTAGCGGGCGAGCACCAGGTTCCCGTCCTTCTCCAGTCTCCTGCGCAGTTCGCCCGGTCCGATCGCCCCGCTGTAGTACTCCTGCAGGGCGGGCGTGGCCACCTTGTCCTTCCACTCGGGGTAGCCCCGCACGGTCTGCGCGGGCGCCGGGCGCAGGTGGGCGGCGAGGGCGGCGCCGGTGGCCCAGCCGTGCTCGGCCGTGCGCAGGGCCGGGTCCTTCAGGGCCCGCGTGCCGGTGGGCAGCATCCAGTCGCCGAGGGCGAGACGGACCATGTTGCCGGGCCGGAGCAGGAAGTCGAGGAAGGCGGCGGCCTCCCTCTTGTGCGGGCAGTCCGCGGCGACGGACAGCGTCTGCGGGCTGACGCCCTGGGTGAGCCCGCCGGCGCCGGCCGGGGCGGGCAGGACCTGCCAGGCGAAGCCCTCCGGGGCCTGCTGCACGACCTGCTGGCGGTAGGAGAAGCCGAGCGGGACCATCGCGTACCGGCCGCCGAAGAGACCGGGCAGGGTGTCCGAGCCGCCGCTGCCCAGGGTCGAGGGCGACGCGCTGCGGTCGGTGCCGACCTGGTCGCGGATCGTCCGCGGGACCACCTCGTCGCCGGCCTCGAAGCGGACGCTCACCTTCCCGTCCGCGCCCCGGTGGAAGAGCCGGCCGCCCGTCGACAGCGACAGGTTGAGCGTGGCGGAGACGGGATCCTTCAACGGCCAGGCGATCCCGTACCTGCCCTTCCCACTCAGCCGTTTCGTCACCTGCCGGAACTCGGGCCACGTCCAGGGCCGTTCGGGGGTCGGGATCCGCACCCGCGCCCGTTCCAGCCGGGCCGCGTCGGCGATCAGCACGCGCGGCTCCTGGAGGAAGGGCACGCCGTAGACGCCGTCCCCGAAGGTGGTCGTCTCCCAACTGCGCGGGGGGATGTCGGACTTGAGCCGCTCGGGCAGGAGGTCGGTGAGATCGGCGAGGTGGCCGCCGTAGGCGAAGTCCGCGAGGTCGTCGGAGGCGTCGTGGATGACGTCGGGTGCCTCGCCGCCCTCGAAGGAGGTCAGGAGCTGGTCGTGGACGCTGTCCCAGCTGCCCTGGACGTACTCCACGCGGATGTCCGGGTGCGCGGCGTTCCACTGCGCCACCAGCTCCCTGGTGACCTCGACCGACTCCTCCTGCCAGGCCAGGGACTGGAAGCGCAGGGTGATCCGGCCGTCGTCGCGCGTGCCGCCCGGCGAGCAGCCCGCCAGCAGCAGGACGGCGACGACGGCGGCCGCGACCGCGCCGCGCATCAGCTCTTCACCGCCCCGGCGAGCACGCCGCCCGTGATCCGCCGCTGGAGGACCGCGAAGACGACGAGCGAGGGCAGCGTCGCCAGGAACGCGGCCGCCGCCAGCGGCCCGAGGTCGGCGGCGCCCTCGGCACCGATGAAGTGGGTGAGCACCACCGGCAGGGTCTGCTTCCCGGGCGTCTTCAGCAGCACCAGGGCGAAGAAGAACTCGTTCCACGCGGTGACGAAGGCGAACAGCGCGGTCGCCACGATCCCCGGCGCGAGCAGCGGCGCGGTCACCGACACCAGGGTCCGCAGCCGCCCGGCCCCGTCGACCGCCGCGGCCTCCTCCAGTTCGGCCGGGACGGCCCGCACGTACCCGGTGAGCATCCACAGCGCGAACGGCAGGGCCCACACGACGTACACCAGGACCAGGCCGGGCAGGGAATCGATCATCCGCAGGTTCTTCAGGACGAGGAAGAGCGGGATGACCAGGAGCACGAACGGGAACGCCTGGCCGGCCACCACCCATCCCGTCGCCGCCCGGGTGAGCGGCGTGCGGTGCCGGGCCATGACGTAGGCCGCCGGGGTCGCGATCAGCACGGCGATCACCGCCGCCCCCAGCGCGGCCAGCACGGAGTTGAGGGCGGCGCGCGGCAGCGGCTGCTGGTCGAAGGCCTGCCGGAAGTTGTCCAGGGTCGGGTCCCCGGGGATCCAGGCCGGATGCAGGCTGCCCAGTTCGCGCGGCGGCTTGAACGCGGTGGAGAGCAGCCAGAGGAACGGGAAGGCGAGGAAGACGAGATAGGCGAGCAGGGCCGCGTACTGCCCGGCGCGGGCCGCGCGTGTGGTCCTCACCGTTCGTCACCCCCTCTCAGACGGCCGGCCAGGAAGACGGCGAGCAGGACGGAGAGCACGGCGACCATGACGCAGCCCATCGCGGCCGCGTAGCCGAACTGCCCGTAGCGGAACGCCTCCTCGTAGGCGAACAGCATGGGCAGCCGGGTGCGGCCGCCGGGGCCGCCGCCGGTCAGCACGTACACCAGGGCGAAGGAGTTGAAGTTCCAGATCAGGTTGAGCGCGGTGATGGCCGCCGCGACGGGGCGGAGGGCGGGCCAGGTGACCGTGCGGAAGCGGCGCCAGGCTCCCGCGCCGTCGACGGCGGCCGCCTCGTGCAGTTCGCGCGGGGTGTTCTGCAGCCCGGCCAGCAGCACGACCGTCGTCTGGGGCATGCCCGCCCAGACGCCGACGGCGATCACCGCGGGCAGGGCGGTGGCCAGGCCGCTGAGCCAGTCGCGCCCGCCGCCGAGGCCGAGGTCGCGCAGGGTTTCGTTGAGGACGCCCGCGTCCGGGTGGTAGACGAGCCGCCACATGATGCCGACCACGACCTCGGGCATGGCCCAGGGGACGATCGCCAGCGCCCGGGCCAGCCAGCGCAGCCGCAGGTCCTGGTCGAGCAGCAGGGCGAGGCCCAGCGCGAGCAGGAACTGCGGGACGGTCACCCCGAGCGCCCACACCAGCCCGATCCGGAACGACTCCCAGAACAGCGTGTCGTGCAGCAGGTCCCGGAAGTTGAGGCCGCCGATCCACCGGGTGGGCTCGGTGCGGCCGGACTGGGCGTCGGTGAAGGCCAGCAGGACGCCGTACAGCAGCGGTCCGACGCTCAGGACGAGGACGGGGATCAGGGCGGGCAGGACGAGGAACCAGGCTCCGTGGCCGGTGCCGGTGCGCCGCGGCCGGCTCCGCCCCGGCGCGCGGTACGCCGACCGTCTCCTCCCGGTCAGCGATGTCACGGAACCAGCCCCTTCGCACGGCTCGGACGGGCCCCGTCATGGTCGTGAAGCCGACGGGCGCCGTCAAGGCACCGCGCACACCCTCCGACCTGTACGGATGCGACACTGGCCGTCGAATGGCCGGATCGCGGCGGCGTCCGGCGGGGTGTGCGCGGCAAGCGCGACGTGAGGGAGGCGGACGATGGACGAGGCAGCGGCGCGGAACGCACTGGCCGCGGCGGGGGTGCTGCCCGGCGCGGCGCGGGAGGCGCGCCTGCTCGCCCTCGGCGAGAACGCGGTGTTCGCCGCCGGTGACCTGGTGGTCAAGGTGGGCCGGGACGCCGAACTGCTGGACCGGGCCCGCCGTGAGCTGGCCGTCGCGCGGTGGCTCGCCGAGGCGGGCGTGTCGGCGGTGCGGCCGGCCGGGTCCGAGGCGCTGCTGGTGGAGGGACACCCGGTGACCGTGTGGCACCGGCTGCCCGATCCCGTGCGGCCCGCCGGGCCCAGGGATCTGGCCGAACTGCTGCGGGCCGTGCACGCGCTGCCCGCTCCCCCCGTCGAGCTGCCGCCCCGCGATCTGCTGGGCGGTGTGGAGCGCTGGCTGCGCCTGGCGGGCGACGCGATCGACCCGGCGGACGCGGCGTACCTGCGTGAGCGCCGCGACGGTTTCGCCTCGGCCGCCGCCGCGCTGACGCCCCGTCTGCCGCCGGGCCCGATCCACGGCGACGCGCTGCCCCGCAACGTGCACGTCGGCCCGCACGGACCGGTCCTGGTCGACCTGGAGACCTTCTCCGTCGACCTGCGCGAGCACGACCTGGTGGTCATGGCGCTGTCCCACGACCGCTACGGGCTCTCCGACGAGGCGTACGCCTCCTTCGTGGAGGCGTACGGCTGGGACGTACGGGCCTGGGAGGGCTGCTCGGTGCTGCGCGGCGCCCGTGAGACGGCCAGCTGCGCGTGGGTGGCCCAGCACGCCCCGGACAACCCCAAGGCGCTGGCCGAGTTCGAGCGCCGCGTGGCGTCCCTGCGGGAGGGGGACGAGACGGTGCGGTGGTACCCGTTCTGAGCGGTGCGCGAAAGGGCGGGGCCGGGGCCGGCCCTCGGCCGCCTCGGGCGGACCGCCGCCCGTGGGATGGCCCATGCCCCGGGCCGCGGGCCGTCGGCACGGCCGCGGACGCCGTCGGCCCTCGTGAGGCGGCCGGGGGCGGACGGCAGCCGGTTCCCGCGGGGCGCCGGCGCCCGGGCCACCCGGCCGGCGGCTTCACGGCGGGCGGGGCCGCCGGGCGCCCCGGGTCGCGTCCGCCGTCAGATCCTCTGGTCCGCCGGCTCCCGCACCGGCCACGCCCCGTCGACGACCGCGTCCGCCTCCCCCTTGCGGCGCAGGAAGGCCTGGAAGTCCGCCGCCCACTCGGCGTGCCACTCGATCTGGCGGCGGTGCAGCTCCGCCGGCCCGAGGGAGGCGATCCTGGGGTGGCGGCCGGCTATCGCGCAGGCCAGGCGGGCCGCGGCGAGCGCGTCGGCCGTGGCGTCGTGGGCGGAGTCCAGGGCGATGCCGTACTCGGCGCAGACCGCTTCGAGGTTGCGCTTGCCGCGGCGGTAGCGGTCGACGGAGCGGTCGATCGTGTAGGGGTCGACGACCGGGGCGGGGTCCGCCCCGCCCAGGCGGTCGCGCAGGGACGGCAGGCCGTACCGCCGGAGTTCGGCCGACAGGAGCGTCAGGTCGAAGGCCGCGTTGTAGGCGACGACCGGAACCTCCGCCTTCCAGTACGTGGTGAGGACGTCGGCGATGGCGTCGGCGACCTGGTCGGCCGGCCGGCCCTGCGCGGCCGCCCGCTCGTTGCTGATGCCGTGCACCGCCACCGCGTCCGCCGGGATGGGCACGCCGGGGTCGGCCAGCCATTCCCGGCGTTCTCCCGGCTCACCGGCCCTGACCTCGATCACGGCGCCCGTGACGATGCGCGCCTCGCGCGGATCGGTCCCCGTCGTCTCCAGGTCGAAGCCGATCAGCAGCTCCCGGTGCCAGCCCATGGGCGGCCCCCCTTCTCGGTGGTGCGTTCCCCCAGTGGTCTCCACCCTCCCACGAGCCACTGACAATCACAGGACCGCGTTCCGCTCAGGCCCCGGAACCACTCCGCCGCGGGAGACACTTCACGAAACCGGCCGCGAATCCGCCCACATCACCTCGAACTCTTCACGGTAGGTGGGGAACAGGCCGCCCTCGTCGGCCTGGCCCGGCCTGACGACCTTGCCCCCGTTGCGCAGGACCAGCACCGGCGCCTCCATCCCCCGCGTCCGGCGCAGGTAGTTCTGCACGACCGCGATGCCGTCGGCCCCGTCGCCGTCGACGAGGTACGCCGTGAAGCGGGGCGTCTCGTCGAAGACCTGGATCTCGAAGGCGCCCGGGTCGCGCAGCGCGGCCCGCACCCGGCGCATGTGCAGGATGTTCATCTCGACCGCGCGGCTGAGCTCCCCGCGTTTGATGCCGAGTTCGCGTTCGCGCCGCTTGACCGCACTGGAGGCCGGGTTCAGGAACAGCAGTCGCGTCCGGCAGCCCGACTCGGCCAGGCGCAGCAGGCGGCGGCCGGAGAAGTTCTGCACGAGCAGGTTGAGGCCGATGCCGATGGCGTCCAGGCGGCGGGCGTCGCCGAAGATGTCCTCGGCCGGGAACTGGCGCAGCAGCCGGACCCGGTCCGGGTGGACGGCGACGACGTCGGCGTACCGGTCGCCGACCAGGTCCTCGACGGCGTCGACGGGCAGCCGGCGCGCCGAGGGCACGTCGCCGCCCGCGCCGAGCATCTCCAGCAGCCGCGCCGAGGCCCGCTCGGCCTGGTTCAGGACCGCCTCGGACAGGGCCCGGTTGCGGGAGACGACGTTGCGGGTGACCTCCAGCTCGTCCAGGGCGAGTTCGACGTCGCGCCGGTCGTCGAAGTACGGCTCGAAGCAGGGCCAGTGCTGCACCATCAGCTCGCGCAGCTGCGGCAGGGTGAGGAAGCTGAGGACGTTGTCGTCGGCCGGGTCGAGCAGATAGCCCTTGCGGCGGCTGACCTCGCGGACCGCCACCGCGCGCTGCACCCATTCCTGTCCGGCGGGTCCGGCCGCGGCGACGACCCACTCGTCGCCGTGCACCGGTTCGTAGATCGGGCGCAGCACGGCGGCCACGACCGCGCGCAGCCGCTGCTCGACGAGGTTCAGCCAGATGTAGGCCCGGCCGGCCCGCTGGGCGCGGGTGCGCACCTCGCGCCAGGCGTCGGCGTCCCAGTCCAGTTCCGGGCCGATCGAGCCCGCGTCCATCGGCCGTGCCAGGGACACGGCGCCGGGCGGGACGTCTGTGGAGTTCCCCTCGTGACCCTCGTCACCAGGGGGCAGCTCCAGCCCTCCCGAGCCCACCCGCGCACCGCCTTCCGCTCCCCCGAGCACCCACCGTCCCAACGATCAAGGAAGGGTACTCCGCGAGCGGTGCGCGGTGCAGCCCGATGGACAGGGTCGTTTCCCAACTTCCTTCTCGTACACGACCGTTCCGACCCGCCGGCTCCTTCGGAGTGAGCGGATTCATAGCGGTGACGTCACGCGGCACGAGGGAGGAACCCTGCCGGTGGACCGGCATCGGCTGCCGGCCCTCGTCGCGGGCGACGCGGCGGGAGCCGGCGCCCGTCCGGACCACGGGGTGGACGAGGGTCCGCCCGCCGGCCCGCTTGCCGGCCGGCCTGCGCCCGCGCCCGGTGCGGCCGCGGCCGGGGTAGTCGGTGGTGGTGCCGGGGACGATCTCGCAGCTGCGCGGGTGACCGTCCGCACGGGACGACCCCTCCGCGGGAGGTCCGGGCGGGAAAGTCGGACGCAGGGCCGCTCAGCCGGCGAGCCGGGCGACTCTGCGGGCACTCGGGCCGGCCGCCGGGGACCGGGCGTCGGTGCGGGGTCCGTTCCCGGCCTTCGGGCACCGCCGCGCGCGGCGGTGCCCGCCGCACCGGCTTCCGCCGTCCGCCATGATCTGCCGGGCCGTCCCCCGCGTCCGGCCCCCCCTCGCGGGCCGGGCCCTCCCGGGGGGCCGCGGCGCGCCCCCGGGGGCCGGGGGGGGGGGGGGGGGGCCCCCCCCGGGCGGGGGGCCCCCCCCGGGGGGGGGGGGCCCCCGCCGCACCGGCTGAGGACGGCGGGCCGGACGCCGGGGACGGCCCGGCAGATCACGGCGGACGGCGGCAGCCGGTCCGACGGAGCGGGCTCCCGGCAGTCCGCCCCCGGGCCCCCGCCCGGCGGGCCGGCGGTCAGCGGCCGGGCGTCCTCGGCCTGCTCGGCGCGGCTCGGCGGCGGCTGGACGCCGCGCCGGGTGCCGGGCCGCCCGGCCTTGCCCGGCCGCCAGGCCGGCCGTCCTGGTGACGAGGGTGTGGTCCGCGTGGTCGTGGAACGCCACGTCGGCCCGGTGCGGCCCGGCGCGGCCCGTCCGGACGGCCGGGTCCGGCGGCCTCCGGCGCGGCGAGCTCGGCGCCGGGCCGCCGCGGGCCGCGACCCCCGTCCACGTCCTCGCCCGCCCGGGCCATCCGCCGGTTCAGGTCGATCTTCTCCCCTCGTTCCCTCGCGTGGCCGGTGAGCGGGTCGCGGCCCGCGCCCCGCTCGCCCTGTGCGGCCGCCCTCCCGGACGGCGCCCGGCGCGGTGGCCGCGCCGTCGCGTCCCGGGGCGCCGGGCCCCTGGGCGCCCCGTTCGCCGGCGGTCCGGCCGCCCCCGCCCCCGTGTCGCCGGATCCCGCCGTGCCCGGCAGGGTGACCGCGGCCGTCGCGGCGGTCCCGGCCGGCACGACGGTCGCACCCGCCCACCTCGCCCGGATGACGGTGCACCGTCGTGCGCGCGTCGTCCCCCGCCCCCCGGATATCCCGGACGTATGTGTATGTCCCACTGATTCGGTATACCGCGTATGCCCTGGTCGACCGGTAAGAGGGGCGTAAGTCATAGGTGGTTCCTTCACTTTCCGGGAGACTCGGGGTCAAGGCGTCCCCACCGGCGCCGCTCACCTGAAAGAGTCGTATCCATGCAGGTCTGGCCTGGAGAGGCATATCCACTCGGCGCCACGTACGACGGCGCCGGCACGAACTTCGCGGTCTTCACGGAGGCCGCGGACCGAGTAGAGCTGTGTCTGCTGCACGACGACGGCTCGGAGACCGCGATCGAGCTGCGGGAGTCCGACGCGTTCGTCCGGCACGCGTACCTGCCCGGCGTCATGCCGGGACAGCGGTACGGGTTCCGGGTGCACGGGCCGTACGCCCCGGAGCGCGGGCTGCGGTGCAACTCCGCGAAACTGCTGCTCGACCCGTACGCGCGTGCGATCAGCGGTTCGATCGACTGGGGTGAGGAGGTGTACGGCTACCACTTCGACGCGCCCGACCGGCGCAACGACCTGGACTCGGCCCCGCACACGATGACGTCGGTCGTGGTCAACCCGTACTTCGACTGGGGCGACGACCGGCTCCCGCGCATCGACTACCACCACACGGTGATCTACGAGGCCCACGTCAAGGGCCTCACGATGCGGCACCCGGGACTGCCGGAGGAGCTGCGCGGCACCTACGCGGCCCTCGCCCACCCGGCGATCATCGAGCACCTGACGAAGCTCGGGGTCACGGCGCTGGAGCTGATGCCGGTCCACCAGTTCGTCAACGACCACCGCCTGGTCGACATGGGCCTGAACAACTACTGGGGCTACAACACGATCGGCTTCTTCGCCCCGCACAACGCGTACGCCTCCTGGGGCGACCGCGGGCAGCAGGTGCTGGAGTTCAAGTCGGCGGTCAAGGCGCTGCACGAGGCCGGCATCGAGGTGATCCTCGACGTGGTCTACAACCACACCGCCGAGGGCAACCACCTCGGCCCGACGCTGTCCTTCAAGGGCATCGACAACCCCCGCTACTACCGGCTGACGGACGACCCCCGGTATTACATGGACACGACAGGGACCGGGAACTCCCTGCTCATGCGGTCCCCGCACGTGCTCCAGCTGATCATGGACTCGCTGCGGTACTGGGTCACCGAGATGCACGTCGACGGGTTCCGCTTCGACCTGGCGGCGACCCTGGCGCGGCAGTTCCACGAGGTGGACCGGCTGTCCTCGTTCTTCGACCTGGTCCAGCAGGACCCGGTGGTCTCCCAGGTGAAGCTGATCGCCGAGCCGTGGGACGTGGGCGAGGGCGGCTACCAGGTGGGCAACTTCCCGCCGCTGTGGACCGAGTGGAACGGCAAGTACCGGGACACCGTGCGCGACCTGTGGCGGGGCGAGCCGCGCACCCTGGCGGAGTTCGCCTCCCGGCTGACCGGCTCCTCCGACCTGTACCAGGACGACGGGCGGCGCCCGCTGGCCTCGATCAACTTCGTGACCTGCCACGACGGCTTCACGCTGCACGACCTGGTGGCGTACAACGAGAAGCACAACGAGGCCAACGGCGAGGACAACCGGGACGGCGAGAGCCACAACCGGTCCTGGAACTGCGGCGCCGAGGGCGAGACCGACGACCCGGACGTGCTGGAGCTGCGGGCGCGGCAGATGCGGAACTTCATCGCGACGCTGATGCTGTCCCAGGGCGTGCCGATGATCAGCCACGGCGACGAGTTCGCCCGCACCCAGCGCGGCAACAACAACGCCTACTGCCAGGACAACGAGATCTCCTGGGTCGACTGGCCCGAGGACCCCGGCGACGAGGACGCCGGGGACGACGTGCGCCGGCAGCTGCTGGCGTTCACGCGCGCGATGGTGTGGCTGCGCCGGGACCACCCGGTCCTGCGCAGGCGCCGCTTCTTCCACGGACGGCCCGTGGAGGGCACGCACGACGACCTGTCCGACATCGCCTGGTTCACTCCCGGGGGCCGGGAGATGACCCAGCGGGACTGGGACTCGGCCCAGGCCTCGGCGCTGACGGTGTTCCTCAACGGCAACGCGATCTCGGAACCCGGCCCGCGCGGGGAACGCATCACCGACGACTCGTTCCTGCTGATGTTCAACGCCTCGCCGAAGCCGCTGGAGTTCGTGGTGCCGGTCGACCACGGCAGGCAGTGGCAGGTCGTGGTGGACACGGCCCGCGCGGACGGCGTGCCGCCGGACACGGGCCCGAAGGTGCAGGCCGGGAACCGGCTGACCCTGACGGACCGGAGCCTGGTGGTGCTGCAGCGGCCCGTGTAGCACCGGCTGCGCGCGCGTGCCCGGCGGGCACGCGCGGGACGGCCGTCCCGGCGTGCCGGCCGCCTCCGCGGCGGCCGGCACGCCACCCGTACGGGCGGTGCGCGGCGCACCCGGAACGGGTGATGACACGAAAACCGGCGGGGCGGGTACCTAGGTCTGCATGACACCTGAGCGTCCTGCCCCGGCGGTGCCCACGGCCACCTACCGGCTCCAGCTGCAGCCCGACTTCCCCTTCGCGGCCGCGGCGGCGGCCGTGCCGTACCTGGCCTCGCTCGGCGTCTCGCACCTGCACCTGTCCCCCGTCCTGGAGGCCGTGCCGGGCTCGCTGCACGGCTACGACGTGGTGGACCACGCGCGCGTGCGCGGCGAGCTGGGCGGCGAGGAGGGCCTGCGGGCGCTGGCGCGCACCGCGCGGGAGCACGGCCTGGGTCTGGTGGTGGACATCGTCCCGAACCACATGGCCATGGTTCCGCGCCACAACCGCGCCCTGTGGGAGGTGCTGCGGGAGGGCCCGAAGTCGCCGTACGCGCGGTGGTTCGACATCGACTGGGAGGCCCAGGGCGGCCAGGTGCTGCTGCCGGTGCTCGGCGGCCCGCTGGGCGAGGTGCTCGGCGAGCTGCGCGTCGACGGCGGTGTCCTGCGCTACCACGACCACGCCTTCCCGCTGCGCGAGGGCACCGAGGACCTGCCGCTCCCCCAGCTCCTGGACGCCCAGTGGTACCGCCCGGTGTGGTGGCGGCTGGCCCGCACCGAACTCAACTACCGGCGCTTCTTCAGCATCTCGGAGCTCATCGGGGTGCGGGTGGAGGACCCGGAGGTGTTCGAGGCCACCCACGCCACGGTCCTGCGGCTGCTCCACGAGGGCGTGATCGAGGGGCTGCGGGTCGACCACCCCGACGGCCTCGCCGACCCCGACGCCTACCTGCGACGGCTGCACGAGGCGACCGGCGGGCGCTGGACGGTCGTGGAGAAGATCCTCTCCGACGGCGAGCACCTGCCCGCCTCCTGGCCGGTCGCGGGCACCACCGGCTACGACGCCCTGCGGCACGTCGACGGGCTGTTCACGGACCCGGCGGGGTTCGGGGACCTGCTGGACCGCTACCGGCGGTTCGCGGCCCCGCAGGCGGACCGGGGCGGGCAGTGGGAGGCGACCGCGCGGCGGGCCGCCCACCAGGTGCTCACGCACGAGCTGGCCGCCGAGGTCGACCGGCTGACCCGGGTGGCGAGCCGGCTGTGCGCCACCTCGCCGGAGCCCGCGCTGCGCGACCGCGCGCCCTGGGCGCTGCGCACCGCCCTGCAGGAGCTGCTGGTCCGCCTGGAGGTCTACCGGCCCTACGCCTCCGTCGACGCGGCGTCCGTGCTGACGGAGCGGGCCGCGGCCGAGGCCCGGCTCGCCTTCGCCGTCCCCGAGGAGGCCGGCGCGGTGGACGTCGTACGGGACCTGCTGCTCGGGCGGTACGGCGACGGGCCGCAGCAGGTCGAGTTCCGTACGCGGTTCGCGCAGACCGCGTCGGCGCTGCGCGCCAAATCGGTGGAGGACACGGCGTTCTACCGCTACGTGCCGCTGCTGTCGGCGAACGAGGTGGGCGGCGATCCGGGCAGTCCCGCGGTGTCCCCGGAGGAGTTCCACGCCCACTGCGCGCGCGTGCAGCGCGACTGGCCGGCGACCGGGACGGTCGCCTCCACGCACGACACCAAGCGCAGCGCCGACGTGCGGGCGGCGCTGAACGTGCTCACCGAGTGCCCGGACCGCTGGGCGGACGTCCTCGCGGACGTGCCCCGCGCCGGCGAGGACGGGGACCTGCCGGACGCGCAGCTGGCATGGGCGGCCTGGCAGACGCTGTTCGGACTCGGGACGGCGGACGGGGAGCGGCTCCGGGGAGCCCTGCTGAAGCACGTGCGCGAGGCGGGGCTGTACACGAGCTGGACGGAGCAGGAGCCGTCGTACGAGGAGGCGGTGGCGCGGTTCGTGGCGCAGGGCCCGTGCGGGGCGCCGGGTGGGCGGGTGACCGCCCTGCGGGACTCCCTGGAGCCGCACATCCGGGCGAACGTCCTGGGTACGGCGCTGGTGCACCTGACGATGCCGGGCGTCCCGGACGTCTACCAGGGCACGGAGGGCGAGTACCGGGCGCTGGTGGACCCGGACAACCGGCGCGGCGTGCGCTTCCCGCCCGCCGCGCCGGGCGACAAGGACGCGGTGACCCGGGCGGCGCTCCGGCTGCGCGCCCGGCGGCCCGGCGCCTTCGGCGGCACGGCGGCCTACGCGCCGCTGGCCGCCGAGGGGCTGGCGGCGGCGCACTGCGTGGCGTTCGTGCGCTCCGGGGAGGTGCTCACCGCCGTCACACGGCTGTCGCTGCGGCTGGCGGAGGCGGGCGGCTGGCGGGAGACCCGGCTGCCGCTGCCGCCCGGGCGGTGGACCGACGTACTGGAACCGGGACGCGAGTTCACGGGCCGCGTGCGCCTGGAGGAGCTGTTCGGGCGCCTGCCGGTGGCCCTGCTGGAGCGGGCCGGCGAGAACGGCCGGGAGTGATCCCGGGACCCCGGGGCGGCGGGCCGCGCCGGTCCGGCCGGTACCGGCGGTAGACGCCCCTGGCCGCCCCGGGGGTCTGCCCGGCCGCGCCCTTGACACGGCACCCCGGCCATGGGCTACTGCGCTGTGCGATGCCGGGCGGATGTGACGGGGGTGAGTCTCCTGCCGGAGCTGCGCTACCCGACGGTGGCCGAAGTGGTCTCCCGCGCCCGGGCGTTGTCCGCCCGGCGGCCCGGCGCGTGCACGTTGCGGCAGGTGGGCTCCTCCCGCGCGGGCCGGCCCCTGCACCTGCTGTCGGTGGGGCGCGCCCGGCGCGCCGTGCTGGTGGTCGCCGGAGCCCACGCCAACGAGCCGACCGGCGCCTGCACGCTCCTCGCGGTCGCCGAACGGGTGCTGGCCCGGCCCGGGCTGCGCGACGGCGTGTCCTGGCACTTCCTGCTGTGCGCGGACCCCGACGGGGCGAGCCTGCACGTGACGCCGTCGCCGCGCAGCCTGTTCGACTACCACCTGGGCTTCTTCCGTCCCGCGGGCCCGGAGCAGCCGGAATGGGCGCCGTCCGTGCTGCCGCCCGACCGGCTGCCGCCCGAGACCCGGGCCCTGACCGGGGTGATCGACGAACTGCACCCCTACCTCCAGGTGTCCCTGCACGGCACCGACCTGGGCGGCAGCTGGGTGCAGCTGACCAGGGACGTGCCCGGCCTCGCCGAGCCGTTCGCCAAGTCCGCGGCCGAACTGCACATCCCGGTGGAGACGGGCGCCTCGGACGCGGCGGGCTGGCCCGCGGCCGGGCCCGGGGTGCACGTGATGCCCGCGCCCGGGGCCGGGCCGGCCTACCCGAGCCTGCCGGACGACGTCCGTCACAGCACCTGGTACCACGCCCACCGGTACGGCGGCCTGACCGCGGTGGTGGAGGTGCCCATGTGGGCGAGCGACCTGGTGGACGACCCCACGCCGCACCCGGACCCGGCCGCGGCGATCCGGCGCCTGGCCCGCCGGCTGCTGCGGGACACGCGGGAGGTGCGGCGGGTCTTCGAGGACGCGCTGCCCCGGCTGGAGGGCGTCGACGGCCCGCTGCTGCGGGCCGCCGTCTGGGGCATGGAGCTGGTGCCGGGGCTGGCCGCCGACCTGCTCCACACCCCGCCCGCGGACGGCACGCGCGCGTACGTCGGCAGCGTCGACGCGTTCGTGCGCCGGGTGCCGCTGCGGGTGGCGGCCATGCTGCGACGGGTGCTGGAGCAGAACGGCGACCCCGCGGCGGCCCGTCTGGAATGGCTCGTCGCCCTGTGGAGCGACGCCTTCGCGGAACGCTTCCGTGCCCGCTGGGTGCCCTTGGAGCACCAGGTCGAGCACCAGTCCCGCACGGTCGTCGCGGCGGCGCTCCACGCGCGTCCGGGAGCGTCCTGAGCGCCCGGTCCCGGGTCAGGTGGCGGCGACCGGTGCGAACACCTCCCCCGTCCGCGCCGCCATCACACACACGTTCGGGTACGTCCGGGTGTACGCGAGGGGCCGTCCCCGCCACTCCCCGCGCGCCTGCACGGTCACCGGCGCGTACAGCATGGGGCAGGAGACGTCCTTGGCGGGGATGCCGTCGATGTCACCGTCCGCCGCGTCGAGCTGCGCGCACGCGGCGGCCGCCCGGGCGTGGCCCTCGGGCGGGTCGCACAGCAGCAGGGTGCCCCGGCCGAGGTCGGAGGGGGCCTCGCCGGGGGTGACCGTGAGGTAGAGCCAGTTGTCCGGAACGGCCCCCGAGGCGGTCGTCCGCGCGGACCGGCCGTCCGGGACGGCTTCCTGGGCGGTCGCCTGCGCGGGGACGGCGCCGGCGACGAGGAGGGCGGCTGCCGCGAGCAGACCGCCGCGTACGGCTTTCGCTGAGGTGTACGTCATTCCCTCTGCATCGGCACGGCGGGCCCGGAACACCACCCCGGCTCACCCGAACGGGAGCACGCGCGCGTGCCGCGCCGCCGGTTCGAAGGCGGCGGCCCCGGCGGCCCACCGGGAGGCGGGACCGGCCAGGGTGCCGGAGCCCGGCTCCACGCCGTGCAGCGCGAAGTCGATGTCGATCTCGT
>NZ_JBFATO010000050.1:0-42663 GCF_040678355.1 Streptomyces sp. NPDC052701 | reverse complement strand
GGCCACCAGCTGCCCGCCCCCACGCCACAACTTCACCACCCTGCCCAAGATCCGCTCCGAATCCCCCGCCTTCGACCTCCACCACCCCGACGTGGCCCAGTGGGACGAGAAGGAGAACGTCGGCAAGCGCGACGTCATCGACGCCGCGGGCCACGAGAGCGACCGCTCGTGACCCGCGGCCGGGGTGGCCGGGCGTGGGCCGGCGACGCCTCGGCCCTGGCGGCCGAGGCAGAGGGATACCTCCTGGCCCGTGCCCACCACGACGCCGCGTACCGCGAGGCCCGGGCCCTGTGCGCGAAGCTGCCCTGGCTGACCACCGCCCAGGCCGAGGAGGTCACCCGGTGCTACGTCGAGCAGCGGATCGAGCTGGCCCGGCAGACCCTGCGCGCGACGGTCCGGCGCGCCGACGAACTGCGCCAGGAGTACGAGGCCCGCTACCGCCTGCTGCGGCGCGCCCTGCTCCGGCGCCACGCCGCCGGCGCCGCGGCGTTCCTGGCCTGCGCCACGGCCGCCGGCGCCGCGGTGTCCGTGGTGGCGCGTTAGGGCCTGTCGTCGAACTCCCGCCTGCCCCGCGACGCCCTGCACGCCCCCTCGCCGCACCGGGCGCGGACCCGAGTACATCCCGTACGAGGGCCCGCGCCCGGCACGCCGGGAGCACGCACCCGACGCCGCGGGGCCCACCCTCCGGGCGGACGACGAGAATTCGACGACAGGCCCTGGACATCTGCACATGTCGCCCTGCCGGGCCGGGCTCCGACGGCGGCGGGGCGGGGCGCGCCGAGGCCGCGCCCCCGGAACGATCCGGCCGTGCGCCGGGGTCCGGGACCGGGGCGACCCGGAAAAGACGGGCCCGGGGGGCCGGGCGGTCCCCGGCGACCGTCGCTCAGGCCACCGGGCCGGTCCGCCCGGCCGGCGCGGACGCCGTGTCGTGGTGGATCGGCAGGTGCGCGCCGGTCAGTGGCATCCCGCTGCCGCCGCGCCGGTCGGCGACGATCTGGGCGGCGATGGACAGGGCCGTCTCCTCGGGCGTCCGGGCGCCGAGGTCGAGGCCGATCGGGGAGCGCAGGCGCGCCAGTTCCCGGCCGGTGACGCCGGCCTCCCGCAGCCGCTCGTCGCGGTCCAGATGGGTGCGGCGGGAGCCCATCGCGCCGACGTACGCGACCGGGAGGCGCAGCGCCAGCTCGAGCAGGGGGACGTCGAACTTGGCGTCGTGGGTCAGGACGCACAGGACCGTGCGGGCGTCCACCTCGGTCCGCTCCAGGTACCGGTGCGGCCACTCGACGACGATCTCGTCGGCCTCGGGGAAGCGGGCCCTGGTCGCGAAGACGGGGCGCGCGTCGCAGACCGTGACGTGGTGGCCGAGGAACTTGCCGACGCGCACCAGCGCCGACGCGAAGTCGACCGCCCCGAAGACGATCATGCGGGGCGGCGGGACCGAGGACTCGACCAGGAGCGTGAGCGGCGCTCCGCAGCGCGAGCCCCGCTCGCCGATCTCCAGGGTGCCGGTGCGGCCCGCGTCCAGGAAGGCGTGCGCCTGCGCCGCGACGGTGAGGTCCAGTTCGGGACGGGCGCCGAAGCCGCCGTCGTGGGAGCCGTCGGGGCGCACCGCGAGCGCCCGGCCCACCAGGTCCGCAGGTCCCTTCGCGATCCGTGCCACCGCCACGGCCCCGCCGCGCGCGGCGGCGGCCAGCGCGGTGGCGAGGACCGGGCGGACGGCGTCCGCCGCCCGCACCGGGGTGACCAGGACGTCGATGGCGCCGCCGCAGGTCAGGCCGGCGGCGAAGGCGTCCTCGTCGCTGTGGCCGAAGCGCTGCAGGACGGTTTCGCCGTCCTGCAGCGCCTGCCGGCACAGCTCGTACACCGCGCCCTCCACGCAGCCGCCGGAGACCGAGCCGACCGCCGTGCCGTCGGCGTCCACCGCGAGCGCGGCGCCGGGCCGGCGGGGCGCGCTGCCGTCGACGGCCACCACGGTGGCCACGGCGAAGTCACGGCCCTGCCCGACCCACCGGTTCAGCTCCTCGGCGATGTCCAGCATCTGTCTCGGCCTCCTCGGGCAGCGGTCGGGGTGCCGCGGCCGCACGCCCCGGGGGGACGGCCCGGGACGGACGACGCGAGCACTTCGGGCGGCGCGGAGTGCGTGACGTTCCGTGCGCCGCCCGCAAGGGCTGTCACGCGGTCCCGGTCAGATGCTCCGGCCGGACCGGCGTCCTGTTCAGCTCCAGGCCCGTCGCGTCCCGGATCGCCGCGAGGACGGCCGGGGTCGACGACAGGGTGGGGGCCTCGCCGACGCCGCGCAGCCCGTAGGGGGCGTGGTGGTCGGCGAGTTCGAGCACGTCGACCGGGATGGTGGGCGTGTCGAGGATGGTGGGGATGAGGTAGTCCGTGAAGGAGGGGTTCCGCACCTTCGCGGTCTCCGGGTCGACGACGATCTCCTCCATGACCGCCACACCCAGGCCCTGGACCGTGCCGCCCTGGATCTGGCCGACGACCGACAGCGGGTTGAGCGCCTTGCCGACGTCCTGCGCGCAGGCCAGCTCGACGACCTTCACCAGGCCGAGCTCGGTGTCGACCTCGACGACGGCGCGGTGCGCGGCGAAGGAGTACTGGACGTGGCCGTTGCCCTGCCCGGTGCGCAGGTCGAAGGCCTCGGTCGGCCGGTGCCGCCACTCCTCCTCGGCCTCCACCGCCTCGTCGCCGAGCACGTCGGCCAGGCGGGCGAGGACCTCGCCGCCGGCGGTGACGACCTTGCCGCCCTCCAGCAGCAGCTCGGCCGTCGCCCAGGCGGGGTGGTGGGAGCCGAACCTGCGGCGCCCGATCTCCAGCACCCTCTCCCGCACGATCTCGCAGGCGTTCTTCACGGCGCCACCGGTGACGTACGTCTGCCGGGAGGCGGAGGTCGAACCCGCCGACCCCACCCGGGTGTCCGCCGGGTGGATGGTGACCCGGGCGACGCCCAGCTCGGTGCGGGCGATCTGCGCGTGGACGGTGACACCGCCCTGGCCGACCTCCGCCATGGCCGTGTGCACGGTGGCGACGGGCTCGCCGCCCACGACCTCCATGCGCACCCTGGCCGTGGAGTAGTCGTCGAAACCCTCGGAAAAACCGACGTTCTTGATGCCGACCGCGTAGCCGACCCCGCGGACGACGCCCTCGCCGTGCGTGGTGTTGGACAGACCGCCCGGCAACTGCCGCACGTCGGCGCCCTCGCTGGACTCCCACTGCCGCTCCGGCGGCATCGGCATGGCCTTGACGCGGCGCAGCAGTTCGGCGACCGGGGCCGGGGAGTCGACCGGCTGCCCGGTCGGCATGATCGTGCCCTGTTCCATCGCGTTGAGCTGCCGGAACTCCACCGGGTCCATGCCGAGCCGCTTGGCCAGCTTGTCCATCTGCGCCTCGTAGGCGAAGCACGCCTGGACCGCGCCGAAGCCGCGCATGGCGCCGCAGGGCGGGTTGTTGGTGTAGAGGGCGAGGGCCTCGATGTCGACGTTGTCGACGGCGTACGGGCCGACGGACAGGGAGGCGGCGTTGCCGACGACGGCCGGGGAGGCGGAGGCGTAGGCGCCGCCGTCCAGGACGATCCGGCACGTCAGGTGGGTGAGCCTGCCGTCCCTGGTCGCGCCGTGCTCGTAGGACAGCTTCGCGGGGTGGCGGTGGACGTGCCCGAAGAAGGACTCGAAGCGGTTGTAGACGATCTTGACGGGCTTGCCGGTGCGCAGTGCCAGCAGGCAGGCGTGGATCTGCATCGACAGGTCCTCGCGCCCCCCGAACGCGCCGCCGACGCCGGCCAGCGTCATGCGCACCTTGTCCTCGGGCAGGCCGAGCACGGGCGCGATCTGGCGCAGGTCGGAGTGGAGCCACTGGGTGGCGATGTAGAGGTGGACGCCGCCGTCCTCCTCGGGAACGGCGAGGCCGGACTCGGGGCCGAGGAAGGCCTGGTCCTGCATGCCGAAGGTGTACTCGCCCTCGACGATCACGTCGGCCCGCTTCCTGGCCTCGGCCACGTCGCC
This sequence comes from Streptomyces sp. NPDC052701, assembly GCF_040678355.1. NCBI lineage: Bacteria > Bacillati > Actinomycetota > Actinomycetes > Kitasatosporales > Streptomycetaceae > Streptomyces > Streptomyces sp. NPDC052701. Next base: position 38,656 of record NZ_JBFATO010000050.1, on the reverse strand, counting down.
GCGGACGATGGGCTGGCGGTGCACGATGTTCGGGTGCGGGACGTGGCCGGCGTGGTGGTCGTCGCGGTCGTCGTGGACGAGGATCGCGTCCGGCGCGGTGGCGGAGGCCTCGTCGGTGACGACGGGCAGCTCCCGGTACTCCACCTTGATCCTGGCGGCGGCGCGGCGGGCGGTCTCCGGGTGGTCGGCGGCGACGATGGCGACGGGTTCGCCGTGGTGGCGTACCTTGCCGTGCGCGAGGGCGGGGGTGTCCCGGATCTCCAGGCCGTAGTTCTTCACCTCGGCCGGCAGGTCGTCGTACGTCATGACGGCGTACACGCCCGGCGTGGCGAGGGCCTCGCCCGTGTCGAGGGAGACGATCTCGGCGTGGGCGACGGGGGAGCGCAGGATCTGGCCCCAGAGCATGTCCTCGTGCCACAGGTCGGACGAGTACGCGAACTCGCCGGTGACCTTGAGGATGCCGTCCGGGCGGAGCGTGGACTCGCCGATGCCGCCCTTGGTCGGCGAGCCCTGGGTGATCCTGGTGGGGGTTCCGTCGGGGGAGGACACGGTCAGACCGCCTCTCCCTGCCGGGCGGCCGCCAGGCGGACCGCGTCCATGATCTTCTCGTAGCCGGTGCAGCGGCACAGGTTCCCCGACAGCGCCTCGCGGACGTCCGCGTCGCTCGGGCTCGGGTTGCGCTCCAGCATCTCGTCGACGGCGACCAGCAGGCCGGGCGTGCAGAAGCCGCACTGGACGGCGCCGGCGTCGATGAAGGCCTGCTGGACCGGGGAGAGCCCGCCGCCCCCGCCGGCGTGGGAGTCCTGCGGCCCGGCCGCCCCGTGCCCGGCCTCCTCGGGCGGGGTGCCGCCGCCGGCCCCCCTGTCGCGCGACCGCCGCCGGGCGTACTCCGCCAGGCCCTCGACAGTGATGACCTCGCGGCCCTGCGCCTGGCCGGCGGCGACCAGGCAGGCGCACACGGGCACGCCGTCCAGCCGGACCGTGCACGATCCGCACTCGCCCTGCTCGCAGGCGTTCTTCGACCCCGGCAGGCCGAGCCGCTCCCTGAGCACGTACAGCAGGGACTCGCCCTCCCACACGTCGTCGGCTTCCTGCGGACGTCCGTTGACGGTGAAGTTGACGCGCATCACGCGGCTCCCTTCGAGGCGCGGCGGGCGCCGCGGTACGACTCCCAGGCCCAGGTCAGCGTGCGGCGGGCCATGACGCCCACCGCGTGGCGCCGGTAGCCGGCGGTGCCCCGGACGTCGTCGATCGGGTCGCAGGAGGCGGAGCACAGGTCCGCGAACCGCTCGGCGACCGACGGGGTGATGGTCTTCCCGTTGTCCCAGAAGCCGCCCTCCTCCAGTGCGGCGTTCAGGAATTCCTCGGCGGCCCCGGCCCGGACGGGGGTCGGGGCGGCCGAGCCGATGCCGGTGCGGACGGTCCGGGTGCGCGGGTGCAGCGCCAGCCCGAAGGCGCACACGGCGATGACCATGGCGTTGCGCGTGCCGACCTTGGAGAACTGCTGCGGGCCGTCGGCCTTCCTCACGTGCACGGCCCGGATCAGCTCGTCGGGCGCGAGGGCGTTGCGCTTCACCCCCAGGTAGAACTCGTCGATCGGGATCAGGCGCTTGCCGCGCACCGACTCGGCCTCCACCTCGGCGCCCGCGGCGAGCAGGGCCGGGTGGGCGTCGCCGGCCGGGGAGGCGGTGCCGAGGTTGCCGCCGACGCCGCCGCGGTTGCGGATCTGCGGGGAGGCGACCGTGTGCGAGGCGAGGGCCAGTCCCGGCAGCTCGGCGCGCAGGTCCGCCATGATCCTGGCGTACGGCACGGAGGCGCCCAGCCGTACGCTCTCCTCGCCGGCCTCCCACTCGTAGAGGTCCTCGACGCGGTTCAGGTCCATGAGGTGCTCGGGCCGGCGGTGATCGAAGTTGATCTCGACCATCACGTCGGTGCCACCCGCAATCGGCACAGCGTCGGGGTGCTCGGCCTTCGCGGCGAGCGCCTCCTCCCAGCTGGCGGGGCGAAGGAAGTCCATGACCGGCTCTCTTCTTCGTCTCGTGGGTCGTACGGATCGAGCCGATCCGTATGCGGCGGGTCCGGCTCTTCCCTGTGCTGTTGACGCGGAGGGGAGCCAGTACACAGGGATGTGCTCCACCGGGGTCAGTCACCGAAGCCATGAAGGAATTGGCTGGCCACGAAGGACATCTTGTAGATTCGTATGAACGGAGGTTCTCAGCAGCCTCCTCGTTTTCCTGTGGAAACGCGCGACACGGCCGCGTGCCCGGGAACACAGCCGGGGCACAGCCCGGGAGACGGCGAGCACCGCTCGCCGGCCCGCCGAACGGGCCCTCACCCACGGCCCCTCCAGATCCATCGTAGTTTTCGAGACGAAGAACGGCGGCGACGAGATGCGGCTGCGCGCACTGCTGGACACCGACGCGCTGGGCCTCAGGCTCCTCGGCGGTGGGGACGAACTGGACCGCACCGTCCGGGGCGTCATGACCACCGACCTCCGGGACCCCAGCCGCTATCTGTCGGGCGGGGAGCTGGTGCTCACGGGGCTGGCCTGGCGCCGGGACGCCGCCGACTCCGAGCCCTTCGTGCGGATCCTGACGCAGGCCGGCGTGGCCGCCCTGGCGGTCGGCGAGGCCGAGCTGGGCGACATCCCGGACGACCTGGTCGCGGCCTGTGCCCGCCACCGCCTGCCGCTGTTCGCCGTGCACGAGTCGGTGGCGTTCGCGACCATCACCGAGCACGTCGTGCGGCAGGTCTCCGGTGAGCGCGCCGGGGACCTGGCGGCCGTCGTGGACCGGCACCGGCGGATGATGACGTCGGGTCCGGCGGGCGGCGGCCCGGACGTGGTCCTGGACCTGCTCGGCTCCGACCTGGACCTGCGGGCCTGGGTCCTGTCCCCGACCGGACGGCTCGTCGCGGGCCCGAAGGCCACGGGCGCCGCCCTCCCCGCCGACCTGTGCGCGAAGCTGGCGGCCGAACACCTGGCGGCCACCCGCACGGGCCGCCGCGGCCCGCACCGGGTGATCGTGGGCACCACCACCTACTCCCTCTTCCCCGTCCGCTCCGGCGGCCGCTCCCCGCAGTCCTCGCAGTCCGCGCGGGACGTGCGCGAGACGATGCTGTCCGACTGGCTGCTGGCCGTCGAGGCGGACGCCGGGGACTGGGCCGAGGAACGGCTCGACCTGCTGCACGGCGTCACCCAGCTGATCGCGGTCGAACGCGACCGCCGGGACGCCGCCCGCACGGTCCGCCGCCGCCTCGCCCAGGAGGTCCTGGAACTGGTCCAGGCGGGCGCGGCCCCCGCCGAGATCGCCGCCCGCCTGCGGGTGGCCGCCCCGGTCCTCCTGCCCGGGCTGGGCGCCGCCCCGCACTGGCAGGTGGTCGTGGCCCGCGTCGACTGGGACGGCGACGGCGTCGAGGGCGGCCCGGTCGCCCAGGCACTGCTGGAGGAGATCCTGGTCGCCCCTTCCCCGGCCGCCGCGGGCGGCGGGGGCCACCCCCACTCCGCCGGCCCCGAGTCCTCCGACCGCATCGCCGTGGCCCACACCGGGGGCGAGGCCGTCGCGCTCGTCCCGCTCCCCGCGGTCTCCGCCGAGCACGACGGCTCCGAGGCCGGCGTCCTCGCCGACGCGCTCCTGGAGACGGTCCGCGGCCCGCTCACGGCCGGCCTGGGCGACGAGGGGCGGGTCACCCTGGGCGTCAGCGCGGCCGTGCACTCGGCGGAGGGCCTGCGCGGCGCCCTGGAGGAGGCCCGCCACGCCCGCCGGGTGGCGGCGGCCCGCCCCGGCCCGGTGTGCGCGGCCGGCCACCAGGAACTGGCCTCGCACGTCCTGCTGCTGCCCTTCGTCCCGGACGACGTGCGCCGCGCCTTCACCGCCCGCCTCCTGGACCCGCTGCGCGACTACGACCGCCGCCACCGCGCCGAGCTCATCCCGACCCTGGAGGCCTTCCTCGACTGCGACGGCTCCTGGACGCGCTGCGCGGCCCGCCTCCACCTGCACGTCAACACGCTGCGCTACCGGGTCGGCCGGATCGAGCAGCTGACGGGCCGTGACCTGTCCCGCCTCGAGGACAAGCTCGACTTCTTCCTGGCGCTGCGGATGGGCTGAGGCTCCGTGGGACCGCGGAGTCCCACGACTTTGTGAAATCCTTCACCCACCCTCTTGGCCGGGCCGGGCGATTCGTGCTGAGATGCGGCCACCACTCAACAGCTCGACGGCGTGCTCGGGGAGGGCAACGTGGCGCATACCGCCATGTCTGGTAACGGAACGACCGCCGGTGACGATCCCCTCCAGACCGCGGTATGGCGGCTGCGCTCGCGCGCCTGCTGGGCCGACGCGGCGGCCCTGCTGGTGCCGGCCAGCCCGGCGGCCGCGCTGCAGCGTGCCGCCCTGCTGGTGGAGCGGTGCCTGTACACCGAGCAGGGCTGGGAGGAGGCCGAGGACGCGCTGCGCACCGCGGAGGCGCTGGCCCACAGCGACGACGAACGGGGCGCGGCCGCCTGTGAACGCGGGTACCTGGCGTACGCCGCGACGCTCCTGACGGTGCGCGACCGCGCCGACGAGGCGCGCGCCGCGCTCGGCCGCGCCGCGGCCCTGATCCCGCCGGGCTCCCCCGGCCGGGCCCTGCTGGACTTCCGCCGGGGCCTGCTCGCCGAGAACCTGGCCCGCTCCCCCCAGGCCGCCCGTGCCGCGTACCGCCGCGCCCACGCGGGCGCCACCGCCCAGTCCGACGCCCTGCTGATGTCCTTCACCTGGCGGCACCTGGCCGGACTGGCCCTGCGGGACGGCGAGTTGGCGGAGGCCCGGCACGGTTTCACCGAGTCCCTGCGGATCCGCGAGGAGCTGGGCTACCTGGTGGGCACGGCCCCGGCGCTGGTGTCCCTGGCGGACGCGGAGGTGGAGCCGGAGGCGTCCCGTCTGCGGGAGGAGGCACGGCGGCTGTTCCGCCTGCTGGGCGGTGTGCCCACCTGGCTCTCCCGCCGGCTGGCCCCGCCGGCGGCGACGGCGTGAGGCTCCGCGCCGGACGGCCGGGGTCCCGGCGCCGCGGCTGAGGGCGCCCGCGCCACCGAGCCGAACGGCCCGCCCCGCCGCACCGCGGCCCGGGCCGGGGCGTGCGTACCCGCCGGGGCGGAACGGACGCGACCAACCGCAGGGCTTGCGCGCCCGCCCGCCGGCTCCGCACGGACGGCCGCGGGCAGGCGCCCCCGGCAACACGTCGGCACGTCAGCACGCGCCCGCGAAGTGCTCCCCCACCAGCGCCCGCACCACGTCCAGGTCCCCCGCGATCAGCGCGTCCAGCAACGCCGTGTGCTCGTGCGCGTCGGCCACCAGTTCCGCCGCCCGGGCGCGCGCCGCCCCGGGCCCACCGCCCACCAGCGGCCACTGCGCGCGCCGGTGCAGGTCCTCGGCGATCCGGACGAGCTGCGCGTTGCCGGAGAGCGACAGCACCGCCCGGTGGAAGGCGCGGTCGCACTCGGCGTACGTCGCCCGGCACCCGGACGACGCCGCGCGCACCGTCGCCTCGGCGAGCGGCCGCAGCTCGGCCCACCGCTCCGCCGGCACCGTACGGGCGAGCCGCAGCATCACCGGCACCTCGATCAGCGCCCGCACCTCCGCCAGCTCCGCCAGCTCCCGCGCCCCGCGCTCGACCACGCGGAACCCGCGGTTCGGCACGACCTCGACGGCCCCTTCCAGCGTCAGCTGCTGCATGGCCTCCCGCACCGGCGTCGCGGACACCCCGAACCGCTCGGCTAGCACCGGCGCCGAGTACACCTCACCGGGCCGCAGCTCGCCCGTCACCAGTGCGGTCCGCAGCGCGTCGAGGATCTGCCCCCGCACGGAGGACCGCTGCACGGCGGGGCGCGGCGGGGCCGGCTCACCGTGCGTGTGCTCGCCCCGCGCGGCACCGGCCGCGCGGGCCCCCCTCTCCCGGCCCGCGTCCGCGTCCCGGCCCGCGTCCACCGCGCCGGGCTGCGCCGGCACCCGCGCCCGGCTGCCGCGCCCGCCTCCCGGCAGACCCCGCGCACCCCGGCCCCCGGGAATCGCCGCCCCGGCGGAGCCCTGGGTGTCCTGCTTCACGGGGTCCTCCTCCGGACGTGTCGGTACTTGGGGTCATTACGGCGGGTTGTCGTTCAGCCGTCAAGCACCCTAAGCGCCCGGGCCGTCAGTTCAAATCCCGACGATCTTGGGTAAGGTAAGGCTTGCCTCAAGCAGCCGGGTTCGACCAGACGTGGAGGGGTGGTCCGCATGCCTGCGCTCCGTTCGGCCGTCACGGCGGCGTACGCCCGCCTCAACGAGGCCTTCCCGGGGCTGGCCGTCACCGAGCTGGGCGCGGGCGAGGAGCTCCCCAGGGGCGGCGGCTGGATCTCCGCCGCCCAGCTCGCCGCAGGCGGGGCCGCCTTGGACGCGTTCCTGGACTGGGACGACGCGCAGGTGCTGCGGGACTACGGGCAGCGGGCCCGCCCGGACGTGATTGCGAGTTTCGGGCTGCACCGGTACGCCTGGCCCGCCTGCCTGCTGATCACCGTGCCGTGGTTCCTGCACCGCCGCGTGCCGCGCTACCCCGTGACGCACGTCTCGTACGACCGCACGGCCCCCGGCCTGGCCGTCGGCCGCATGGCCGTCCGCCCGGCCGGCTTCGCCTGCCTGCCCGGCGACCCGGCCGCCGCGCTGCCCGGCGCGCGCGTGGTCCCGGACGAGGAGGCGCTGCGGGCGGAGGTGCGCGCCGCGGTCGCCGAGCACCTCGAACCCGTCCTCGCCGGTTTCGGGCCGCGCATGCGGCGCCGCGGCCGGGCCCTGTGGGGCATGGCGACCGACGAGGTCGTCGAAGGGCTGTGGTACGTCGCCCGGCTGCTCGGCGGCGGCGAGGAGCGGCGCGCGGCACACGAACTGGAGCTGCTGCTGCCGGGCACGGCCAAGCCCTACGTCGGCGCGGTGGCCTTCCGCGAGCTGACCGGGCCGGACGAGGCCCCGGTGCGGACCAGGGACCGGGTGAGCTGCTGCATGTTCTACACGCTGCGTCCCGAGGACACCTGCGCCACCTGCCCGCGCACCTGCGCCGCCGGCCGGGGCGCCGAAGTGGCGGTCGCGGCCGCCGGCTGAGGCCCCCGGGCGCCCCGCCCGTCCGGGCGGCCCCGGGAACCGCCCGGGTGCGCCCGCCCCCGGACCGTCCCGCGACGACGGCGGGCACAGCCTCGGCGACCCCCGGTGCGCCCGCCCCCGGACCGTCCCCTAAGATCACCGCGAGAAGGACTCCCGCGCGGCCGCAGGTGATTCACAACTTCCTCACGCACCACCGGAAGTTTCCGTGGAACCGCCCGTCCGGGTAGTCTTATTCGAACTCAACTCCCGCCCCTCAAGCGGCAGTTCGAGCAGAACGCCGTCCTGGGCATCCCCTTGCACCTCCTTGGCGGCCTCTTGCCCCGAAACCCCCTGAGGTCCGGCGGGATTGGGCCACCATGGCGGGCGTTACGCCCTATCCCAATGCAAGGGACCCCCAGATGAGACTGACCGACATATCGCTGAACTGGCTGCTTCCGGGCGCCGTGCTGCTCCTGGGCATGCTGGCGGCGGTGGCGGTGCTCGCGCGCGGCAAGCGCTCCTCGGTCAAGGACACGAGCGCCGACGATTCGTGGGAGCGCGCCGAAGAGCGCCGCAGGCGCAAGGAGGCCATATACGGCACCGTCTCCTACGTCCTCCTCTTCTGCTGCGCGGCCGTCGCCGCCGCGCTCTCCTTCCACGGCCTGGTCGGCTTCGGCGAGCAGAACCTCGGCCTGTCCGGCGGCTGGCAGTACCTGGTGCCGTTCGGCCTGGACGGCGCGGCGATGTTCTGCTCCGTGCTGGCGGTGCGCGAGGCGAGCCACGGCGACGCGGCGCTCGGCTCCCGGATACTCGTGTGGACCTTCGCTTTCGCCGCGGCCTGGTTCAACTGGGTGCACGCGCCCAGGGGCGTGGGCCACGACGGCGCTCCGCACTTCTTCGCCGGCATGTCGCTGTCCGCGGCGGTGCTCTTCGACCGCGCGCTGAAGCAGACCCGCCGGGCCGCCCTGCGCGAACAGGGCCTGGTGCCCAGGCCGCTGCCGCAGATCCGCGTCGTGCGCTGGCTGCGGGCGCCCCGCGAGACGTACCGGGCCTGGTCGCTGATGCTCCTGGAGGGCGTCCGCAGCCTCGACGAGGCGGTCGAGGAGGTGCGCGAGGACAAGCGCCAGAAGGAGGAGGCCCGGCGCCGGCGCCGTGAGCAGGAGCGCGTGGAGCGGGCCCAGCTGAAGGCGATCAGCCGTGGCCACCGCGGCTTCGTCGGCCGCGGCGGCGGACGCCAGGTCGAGGTGCAGCCCGTGGAGCGCGGCTCCGAACTGGTCCCCGCGGAGCCTGCCATATCCGGGCCGGAGCAGCTGCCCGCCCGCACGCGTCCCTCCCTGCAGCCCGTGCGCAGCGGTTCTGACCCGGTCACCGTCGACCTCACCGCGGAGGACGACACCATGGCCCTGCCGCGCCTGGACTCCCTGGAGCGCAAGCTCAAGGACCTGGAGCAGCAGTTCGGTTAGGGACCGGCGCGACGGGACCCGGGCGCACGGGACGGGGCGCGGCTCGAAGCGAGCCGCGCCCCGTCCCGTCGCCGTTTCACGCGGCGTTCGCGTCGAGTTCGAACCAGACCGCCTTCCCCACCCCGTGCGCCCGGATCCCCCAGGCGTCCGCGAGGGACTGCACCAGGACCAGGCCCCGGCCGTGCGTACCGTCGCCGGCGTCCGGTAAGCGGACCCTGGGCCTGCGGGCCACGAAGTCCCGCACCTCCACACGCAGTCCGCGGGGTCCGACGGTGGCCGTGAGCACCGCGTCGTCATCGGTGTGGACGAGCGCGTTGGTGACGAGTTCGCTGGTGAGCAGTTCCGCTATCTCCGATCGCCCCGGCTTCCCCCAGTGCCCGAGCAGTTCCCGCAACGCCCTGCGGGCCTCGGGCACCGCCCGCAGGTCCGCCCGCCCGAGCCGGCGCCTCAACTGGGACGCCGGCACCGGATCGGTGCCGCTGTCGGTCCTGTCCTCCACCGTTTCCGCCGAGGAGGCCCTGATCGTCATGGGACCGCCTCCTCGTGCCTGCCTCTTCATGACCCCCGCCTGCGTGCCGATGTCGGTTCCCCTCCTGCTCGAACACGTTCACGGGGATCCTTGCCCGATCGGGCATCCGGCAGTCATGTCGGATCCCCGACGACCGGGTGTTCGGCCACCCGTACGGCGCTCGCGGCCCGGGCGGGGGTACGGCGGGGGGTGGCGCCACCGGCCGGGGCGAGCGGGTACTCCTGGTGCCGGAGGCGGCGGTGGTCCACGGGACGGCGGACGGCTCCGGAGGGCCGCGCTCCTGCGGACCCCTGCGTGCGGGGCCGGATCCCGTCCGCCGGGAACCGGCCCGCCCGCCGGGGCCGGTCCGCCGGTCCCGGCGGGCTCGGAGAAGGACCGCAGCTGCCGGGTACCGTCCGTGACGGGCGGTCAAGTTGGCCGAACTTCGACGGTCGCGCACGCCCTTCCCGGAACGCCCGCGGGGTCAGGCCTCCCACACGGCGGCCGCCGTACGGTCGTCCGCGTACCCCTTGACCCGCACCTGGGTGTCGGCGAGGAACGCGGCGAGCCCGGGCGGTTCGGACCCGGACCACCGCTGCGCCAGGTACGCGCACAGCTCCGGTTCGCCGTGCAGCGGCTCGGCGAGGCCCGCGCTGCACATCAGGAGTACGTCGCCGGGGCGGGCGACGGAGGCGCGGAAGCGGAAGGGTTCGGGGGGCGGCTGCGGGGCGGGTTCGTACGGGCTGGGCGGCGTGGGGATGCCCAGGTCCATGGTGAGCCGGTCGCCCCCGGGGGTTTCGGCGGGCGGTGAGCCGAAGCCCACGACGGGCTCGCCGGTGACCTCGGTGACCTGCGGCTCGATGTCCTGCCACCGGTCGTCGCGCAGCCGGAACAGGCCGCCCGCGCCGACGCCGAAGAAGACACGCGTACGGCACTCGGGGTCGGCGGGCAGGAGGAGGCAGCGCAGGGTGACCGGGTACTCCTGCGGCCGCAGGCCCTGTTCGACGGCGCCCGCGCGGAGCCTGCCGAGGGTGCGGCCGGTGAGGCGGTGCAGGCCGGACTTGAGGTCGCCGCGCCGGGCGGCCCTGATGTCCTCGACGAGCCTCGGGTGGCTGCGGCCCACCGCCCGGCCGATCCACCGGCAGGCCTCGGCGGCCGCGCGGTGCGCCCCCGGCGCGGCCCTGGCCCCGGTCGCCATCGCGACCAGCACCAGCGCCTGTTCGCCCGTGCCGAACCGGGCGGTGAGCAGCGCGTCGCGACGCGGTTCCCCGCGGTAGCGCGCCGAGTCCCCGCGCACGGAGGCGGCGCGCAGGGCGCAGGCCCCGTACCGGGCGCCGTCGAGCACGGTGTCCGCGACCAGGTCGTCCAGGTGGTCGGGGTCGGCGGGCGGAAGCGCGGTGGGTTCGGCGTCGTAGGTGGGCGGGCGGGAGCCGACGTAGGAGCGGGGCGGGGCGGCGGGGCGGGCGGGCACGGCGCCGGCCGGCGGCACGGGGCGGTCCCGGCCGTCGCCGCGGGCGGGCGGGGCCGCGGGGGGCGACGGGGGCGACGGCGGGGTGCCGGGCGGCAGCCAGGAGGCGGGGACGGTGGGAGCGGGGGGTTCCGCCGGGACGGGGGGCGGCGGGGCCGTGGGACTCCCGGTCGCCGCGGCCGTACGGTCCCGGGGCGGCGGTTCGCCGTGCCCGGGCGGCTCCTGCCCCGAGGGCTCGTACCGCGGCGGCGCCTGCCCCGCCGGACGCCGGATCGGTGACCTCCGCTCACCTGGGCTGCGCTCAACTGGGCTGCGCTCCGACGGACTTCGCCCTGGCGGCTCCTGCCCCGCCGGGCCCCGGTCCGCCGGGAAGGTCACCGGACCGGCGGGACCGGGGGGCGGTGGCTCCCAGGGGGCGCGCGGCGGGGGACCGGCCGGGCGCGGGGCGTCGGTGCCGGCGCGCTGTGCCGGAACCTGGCCGTGGGGGCCGGCGGCGGGCCGGTCGGCCACGGCTCCCGGGGCGGCTCCCGGAGCCGGCCGGTCGCGGTCGTCCAGTGCCCCGGAGGCCGACGCGAAACGGTCGTCCAGGGAATCGGCCGCGGGCGCCGGGCCCGTGTCGCCGGTGGAGTCGTCGTACAACTGCCCCCACCAGTCGTCCTCGTGACCGGTGGGCCTTCCCCCCTGCTGGCTCATGCCGCCAATTGTCCACCGCGCGGGCCCGATGGACACGGTGCATCGGGAAAAACCGCCGCGCCCCCGCGCGCGGGGGCGGCGTGCCGGGTGAGCCGTGAAACGGTCGCGCGACGGGTGCCGCCGGGCCCGCTCCCCCTTCCGGCCGGGCACGTCGTGAGCCCGGCCGGCCCCCGCCCCGGCGGGGCGGCGGGCGGTACGGCGACGGCGTGCCGGGGCGGGTTCGCGCCGCGGCCGTCTCCCGTCCCGCCACGGGCGTTCACCCGCGGGTCCGGCCCGCGGGGAGGGGCGGCGCCCGGCGCCGGGGGTGCCGTCCGGCCGTCCCGGTGCCGCCGCCTGCCCACCGCGCAGCGGGCCGCCCGGTGAGGCGCTCCCCCAGCCCCTCAGCGCCGCCCGAGCCGGAGGGTGCCCGTGTCCGGTCCGCCGGAGCCTGCGTCGGCCCGTCCCGGGCCGTCCGGGCCGGGGCGGCGGGACGCGCTGCCGCTGCGGCGTCACCGGGCGGGAGCCAGGCAGGAGCCGGACGGGGTGACGGCACGGCCCCGGCGGGGCGGCGGGCGTACGCGCGGGGCCGGGTGCCGCGGAACCGGCCCCGCGCGGGCGCGGGGCCGTTCGCTGCTTCGCGGGCCGGGCCGCGCTCCGGCACCCTGGACAGATGGGAGCGTGGGACCTCCTGCCGGTCGGTCTGGTGATCCTGCTCGGCCTGGTCGGAGTGCTGCTGCCCAGGGTGCCCGGGTCACCGCTGGTGTGGGCCGCGGTCCTGTGGTGGGCGCTGCGGGACCCGCGGCCCGCCGCCTGGTGGGTGCTCGTGGGCGCCACGGCCGCGCTGCTGCTCTCCCAGGCCGCGCGCTGGGCCCTGCCGCCGCGGCGGCTGCGGGCGACCGGCACCACCCGCCGCATGCTGGCGTACGCGGGCACGGGCGCGGTCCTCGGTTTCTTCCTGATCCCCGTGGCCGGTGCGGTACCCGGTTTCGTGGCCGGCCTCTACGTCTGCGAACGCCTGCGCCTGGGCCGCCACGGCGCGGCGGCAGCGGCCGTGCGCACGGTGCTGCGCGCGGGCGGCTGGAGCGTGCTGGTGGAGCTGTTCGCCTGCCTGCTGATCGCGGGGGCGTGGCTGGGGGCGGTGCTCCTCGCCTGACCCGGCCGCGCCCCCGGTCCGGGGTGCGGCCGGGTCAGGCCGTCAGACGCGCCAGCACCGAGCGCATCGCGCGGCGCACGGCCTCGCGCGACTCGTCGGTCGGGTCGAGGGTCTCGAAGCCGTGGCGGCCGTGCGGCACGTCGACCACCTCGACGTCCGCCGCGCAGCGCCCGGCCGCGGCCAGGAACTCCTCGACCGTGGCGGCGATCTCGGGGGTCTCCAGGCCGGCCCGGGTGAGCACGACGGGCAGGGCGCCCGCCCCGGCCACCGCGTCCGCCGGGCGGAAGCGGTGGCCGGTCAGCCCCCAGTTCGGCAGGGGCGCCAGGATCGGGTAGGTGGCGGCCAGGCAGCGCAGCCACGCCGGGGGCGCCGCCAGCCAGTCCGCCGCGAGCAGCCCGCCGCCCGAGAAGAACCACAGCGCGACCCGGTCGGGGTCCACCCGCGGATGGTCCCGCACCAGCTCCACCGCGGCGGCCACGTCGGCGGCTGCCCGCCCGTAGTGGGTCACGTCGTGCAGACGGTGGTCGAGGGTCACGCCCACCACCCCCTGCCCGGCCGCGTACCGGGCGTATCCCACCAGGGTCGGCCAGTCCCGCGGGGTGGGCCGGGTCCCGGCGGGCACCGGGCCGCCGTGCACGAACACCACCGCCGGCCGGGGGTCCCCGGTCCCGGGCAGGTGGAGGTCGACGTGGTCGCGCCGTTCGCGCGGGCACTCGGGAACCTCCAGCAGGAACGGCCGCAGGTGCGCGGGCGGTCCCGCCTGCCCGGCCGGTGTCAGCCGGTGCCCCTCGCCGGCCGCGGCCCGCAGCAGCACGCCGGCCAGGTCGGCGGGGCGGGACAGCATCGGCCAGTGCCCGGTGGGCAGTTCGAAGAAGGTCACCGAGGGGCCGGCCAGGGCCTGCAGGGCGGGGTCGCCGAAGTCCACCAGCTTCTGGACCATCTCGATGCTCACTCCGTTGCCGGTGCACAGCACGCCGGTGGTGGGCACCGCGGCCGCCGCGCCGGTCAGCCGCAGCGGCTGCAGCAGGGTGCCCAGCGGCTGCGGCGCGGCGAGGGCGGTGAGCCGGTCCAGCGCCGCGTCGGACACCTCGGCGGTGCTGCCCCAGCGCTGCCAGGCGTCACGGTCCGCGGGCGGCGCCAGCTCCCCGTCGGTCCTCCCGGGGGCGGCGCACCCGGCCAGCCGCGCGCGCAGTTCCTGGTCGGGTATCGCGGCCAGGGCCGGGACGCCGTCCCGCGGCATCCCCGCGTCGAGGTGGACGACGCGCGCGACGCGCTCCGCCCGGCGGTCGGCGGCGCCCAGCACCGGGTGGATGCCGTAGTCGTGGCCGACCAGCACCACGTCCCGGCCGGGCGCCGCCGCGGCCACCGCGTCGATCGTCCCCACCACGTCCGCGATGTGGGTCTCCAGGTCGACGCGGGACCCCGTGGCGGGGCGGGACGCGTCGAGTCCGGTGAGGGCGGCCGTGTGCGCCTCGGCGCCCGCCGCGGCCAGTCGCGCGGCCGTCTCCTGCCAGACGTGGGCACCGGTGAACACGCCGGACACCAGGATGAATGCGGTCATGACCCTCTCCTCGAGCGCGCCGTCGTCCGCGGGCCGGCCCTGCGCCCGGCCCGCGCTCGCCGGTACCGTAGGAACTCCCCCTGAGGGAGGTTCAACTGTCCGTGTCGCACGACGGCCTGTGGGGCATCGGCGAGCTCGCCGAGCACGCGGGCGTCACCGTCAAGACCGTCCGCTTCTACTCCGACCGCGGTCTGCTGCCGGAGGCCTCCCGCAGCGCCGGCGGGCACCGCCGCTACGGTCCCGGCGCGCTGGACCGGCTGCGTCTGATCCGATCCCTGCGCGCCCTGGACCTGCCGGTTTCCGAGGTGCGCCGCATCCTCGACGAGGAGGACCGCGGGGGCGGGGCGGACGCGGGGAGCGCGCTGGAGGACGCCGTCGCCGGGCGGCTGCGCGCACTCGGCTCCGAGCTCGGGGCGCTGCGCTGGCGCGAGGCGGCGCTGCGGCTGGTGCGGGACTGCCCGCCCGCGGAGCGGGCCGACCGGCTGCTCCTGGTCGGCGCGGTGCCGGCCCCGCCGAGCACGGACCCGCTGGCGCGTTTCTGGCGCGCCTGGCTGCCGCCGAGGATGCCGGCCCGGTCGGTCGCCGCGTTCCTGGAGGTGGCGGTCCCACAGCCGCCCGGCGACCCGGACCCGGCGCAGGTGCTCGCCTTCGCCCGGCTGCACGCGCTGACGACCCGCCCGTGCCCGGGTGCCGTCCGGCCCCAGCCCGAGGCGCACCGGCGCGCGGGGGCCCGCGGGGCGGCCGTGCTGTACACGGGTCTGGCCGAGGCCTACGAGCTGGCGGGCGTCCAGCTGCGCCGGGACCGCGAGCCGCGTCCCGGTGAGGCGCTGGACGGCTTCGTGGCCGCGTACGCGAGCGCGTACGGCACGCGGGACACCCCGGACTTCCGCCGTGTGCTGGCCGGGCAGCTCGCGGCCGACCCGCGGCTCGACCGGTACTGGGAACTCGTGGCCGAGCTGGTCACCCCGCCGGGCGGCCGGCCGGAGCCGACCCCCGGTTCGGCGCACGACTGGCTGCTGGCGGCCCTGGCCGCTCAGGCCGCCGCGGCGGCCTGAGCGGGCGGCGGTCTGAGCGGGCGGCGGTCTGAGCGGGCGGCGGCCGGGAACGGACGGGCGCGCCCGGCAGCGCCCGGTCAGCGCCCGGTCAGCGCTCGGGAGGGATGCCCGGGAGCACGCCTTCGAGCCGCAGCAGCCGCACCTTGCGCTCCAGCCCGCCCGCGTACCCGGTCAGCGAGCCGTCGGCGCCGATCACCCGGTGGCAGGGGCGGACGATCAGCAGCGGGTTGGCGCCGAGGGCGCCGCCGACGGCCCGTACGGCGGCCCTGGGCGCTCCGACGCGGGCGGCGAGCTCCCCGTAGGTCACCGTCGCGCCGTAGGGGACGGAGTCCAGGGCGGCCCACACCTTCTCGCGGAAGGCGGTGCCGTCGGTGCGCCACGCCAGCCGGAACTCCTTCAGCTCCCCGGCGAAGTAGGCGGCGAGCTGCTCCGCGGCCTCGCGGAAGGGTCCGGGGTCGCGCCGCCAGTCCTCCCGCACCGTGCGGCCGCCCTTCTGCCCGGGCACGGAGACGGAGGTGAGCGCACCGGCCGGGTCGGCGGTCAGCAGGAGGGGGCCCAGCGGGCTGTCGACGGTGGTCCAGAGGGTCATCACCACTCCTCTTCCCCTGCCGCGCGCAGGTGGTGCAGGGCGTACGAGCGCCAGGGGCGCCAGCTGTCGGGGACGTCGGCGCCGGGCGGGGCCACGTCGGGGTCGCCGAGGGCGCGGGCGCGGATCTCGGCGACCGTACGGGCGTCCAGGCCGGGTACGGCGAGCAGGGCGTCCCGCGCGTCGTCCCGGTCGGCGCCCGGGTCCAGGCGTACGGCGCCGTCGGCGAGGGCGGCGGCGAGCGCGCCCAGGGTGCCGCCGGGCTCGGCCTCGGCGAGGACGGCGGATTCGGGGAACAGGTGGGTGAGACCGCCGCAGGGGGCGTCGAGGACCTTGCCGTAGCGCCGGACGAGCTGTCCGGCCCGCGTGCGGCCCACCAGCGCGCGCACCGCCCGTTCCTCCGGGTCGGCGGCGCCCGGCGAGCGCAGTCCGGGCCGGGCGGCGACCAGCGGGGCGAGCCGGGGGTCGGTGCCGAGGCGCTCGTCGACGGCGTACGGGTCGGCGTCGAGGTCGAACAGCCGCCGCAGCCGCTGGACGGCGGTGGTCAGGTCGCGGAGGTCGGTCAGGTGCAGCCGGGCGTCGAGCCAGCCGCCCGGGTGGGCGCCGGAGCCGGAGCCCGGGGCGCCGGGCCGCTCGCCGACGGCGGCGATGCCGGTGCCGTACGGCAGGCGCAGGGTGCGCCGGTAGGTGCGGGCGCCCGGTGGGCCGCTCACCTCCTCGATGCCGGGTACCGCCTCGCTCTCCAGCAGGTCGAAGACGTATTCGGCCTGGTAGGGGCCGCGGTGGGCGAGCCGCAGCGGGATCCCGGCGGTCGGGGCGGCCGCGCGTCGGGCCGCCCGGCCGCCGCGGGGGGCGGCCGCGCGCAGCTCGCTCGGGGTCGCCGCGTAGACGGCGCGGATCGTGTCGTTGAACTGCCGTACGCTGGCGAACCCCGACGCGAAGGCGATCTCCGTGACGGGCAGCGCGGTGGTCTGCAGCAGGACGCGCGCGGTGTGCGCCCGCTGGGCCCGGGCGAGCGCGACGGGACCGGCGCCGAGCTCGGCGGTGAGCTGCCGCTGGACCTGCCGGGGGCTGTAGCCGAGCCGTGCGGCGAGCCCGGCGACGCCCTCGCGGTCGACGACCCCGTCGGCGATGAGGCGCATGGCGCGGCCCACCACGTCGGCGCGGACGTTCCAGGCGGCGGAGCCGGGCACGGCGTCCGGGCGGCACCGCCGGCAGGCGCGGAAGCCGTGCGCCTGCGCGGCGGCGGCCGTGGGGAAGAACCGCACGTTGCGGCGCTTCGGGGTGACCGCCGGGCAGCTGGGACGGCAGTAGATGCCGGTCGTCTCGACGGCGAAGAAGAACTCGCCGTCGAAACGCGCGTCCCTGCTGCGTACGGCCTCGTACCTGGGGTCCTCGTCCATCACGGGTCCAGTCTGCGCCGTGCCCGGGGACGGGGCTGGCGGAAATCGGACAGGGAGGCGGCCCCGGCGGCCGGGCGGCCCGGGGCCCGCCTACCTCAGGCGGCCCCGCTTGGCCTCCATCGCCGCCTTCCCCATCGCCCCCTTCCGCTTCCAGTCCTTGCGGATCTCGGCGCGGAGCCTGGCGTCCGTCTTGGCGACGATCCGCTGGTTCTCCCGCAGCAGCTTGCGGTAGCTCTCCAGCCGCCGTTCGGGCAGTTCACCGCTCTCGACGGCCTCCCGCACCGCGCACCCCGGTTCGCTCTCGTGCGCGCAGTCGTGGAAGCGGCACCGCTCGGCCAGCTCCTCGATCTCGGCGAACACCTGGCCGACGCCGCCGCCGGCGTCCCACAGGCCCACGCCCCGCAGTCCGGGGGTGTCGATGAGCACGCCCCCGCCGGGCAGGGCGAGGAGGTTGCGGGTGGTCGTGGTGTGACGGCCCTTGCCGTCGGCGTCCCGGGTGGCCCGGACGTCCATCACGTCCTGGCCGAGGAGCGCGTTGGCGAGGGTGGACTTGCCCGCGCCGGACTGCCCGAGGAGGACCGCCGTTCCGCCGGAGACGAGCGCGGCGAGCACGTCGAGCCCTTCCCCGTCCACGGCGCTGGCGGTCAGCACCGGCACGCCCGGCGCGCTGGTCTCGACGTCCTGGACGAGGTGCGAGCGGGTCACCGCGTCCGGCACGAGGTCGGCCTTGGTGAGCACCACGACCGGCTGTGCCCCGGACTCCCAGGCGAGCGCGAGGAACCGCTCGATGCGGGCGAGGTCGAGTTCGACGGCCAGGGACACGGCGACGACGGCGTGGTCGACGTTGGCGGCGAGGATCTGCCCCTCGGACCGCTTGGAGGAGGTGGAGCGCACGAAGGCGGTCCGGCGCGGCAGGTACGCGCGGACGTAGCGCGGGTTCCCGCCGGGTTCGACGGCGGCCCAGTCGCCGGTGCACACGACCCGCAGGGGGTCGTGGGGGGTGACGAACGCGGTGTCGGCCCGCACGGTCCCGCCGGCGGTGACGACGTCGCACTGCCCGCGGTCGACCCGGACAACGCGTCCGGGCAGCAGCCCCTCGGCGGCGTACGGGGTGAACGCGTCGGCCCAGGCCTCGTCCCAGCCGTAGGGAGCCAGCGCGGGGAAAGCAGGGGTGGAAGTCAAGGGGTGACCCTTCACGAGGGTGGCCCCGGCGCCGCGCACGCACCGCGTGCGCGGAAAGAGGAAGGAAGGTCAGCCGGCGGCCACGGAGGTGGACTTGATGGATTCCTGTGCGCGGGCAGCGCTCGTCGCGGCGACAGCCATCGGTCGACACCTCCTCGTCCGCTCGTGCTCGGTGCGGCGGCCCACCGGCCACCGCGTGATGTTCCGCAACAGTAGTCCGCTCCCGTGCGGGCCCGTCAACTCTTTTTCCGGACCGTGCCGGTCAGGCCCTGGCGCAGGGGCGGCCGTTGAGGGTGAAGTCGTGGGGCGGGGAGTTCCTGCCGTGCCAGGAGGCGAGGAAGCCGAAGGCGAGGCGGCCGCCGGCGGGGACGGTCCTGTTGTAGCCGGCGGCGACGGCGGTGACGCGGGCGCCGTTCTGGGCGGCGGTGGCGTCCCACATCTGTCCGATCCGCTGGCCGTCCGGGAAGGACCAGGCCACGCGCCAGGAGTCGAGGGGTTCGCCGGTGGTGACGGTGACGGTGGCCTGGAAGCCGTCGGGCCACTGGTTGACGAGGTCGTACGCGACCCGGCAGGACGGCTCGCCGCCCGCGGTGGGCTCCTGCCCGGCGGGAGCGGCGGAGGCGGTGGCGGTAGCGGAGGCGGAGGCGGCGGTGGTGGTGGTGTTCTGGGGTTCCGGCTCGGGTTTCTTCCGCTCCCGTGTGCTCTTCGGGACCCGGCCGGACGGCTCCGGGGGGTCGTCCGGGGAGCGGGAGGGCGAGGGGGCCCCGGCGGGCGGTGGGGGCACGGCGGGGTCGGCCACCGGCTGGCGGCCGGCGTCGGCGCGGAGGCCGGGGTCGTCGGCGGTGCCGTCGAACGGCATCATCGAGACGGCCAGCGCCAGCAGGGAGACCAGGACGGCGGCGACGAGCAGGCCGTTGCGGGCGACGCGCGCCTTGTGCTCCGCCGGGTCCGGTACCTCCGCGTCCGGTGTGTCCGGGCGGCCTGCGCCCAGGCGCGCCTCGGCGGCGCGGCGGCGGCGCTCCAGGTAGGCCAAGCCGCCCCAGCCGAGCACCCCGCCGGCCAGTGCGCCGGGCAGCGCGCCGCCGTGCGGCCCGAGGCAGGCGGCGGCCTCGGCGCACGGCACGCAGGTGGCGAGGTGCCGGGAGAGGTCGTCGGGGGCGTCGGCGGCGGGTGAGCGGGTGACGGCGTCCAGCAGCCTGGCGTAGCTGCGGCACGGGGCGTCCATCGGGGTGTCGAGGTGGTTGCGGTGGCAGCGGTCCCGGAACAGGCCGCGCACCTGGGCGAGTTCGTCGGCCGCGGTGGCCGGGTCCAGGCCGATCCGGCGGGCCGCGAGCGACAGCGGCAGGGCCTCCACCTCGGCCAGCCACAGCAGTTCGGCGTCGGCCTGCCGCAGGTCGCGCAGCGCGCGCAGGGCGAGCGGGCGCTGCAGGGGCGGTCCGGTGTAGCGGGCGGCCCTGTCCGAGCCGAGCCACAGGCGCAGGTCGGGGTCGAGCCGGTGGCCCCGCCCCTGTTCCTCCCAGGCCGCCGCGGTGGTGCGGACGGCGGTCAGCAGCCGGGGGATGCGGGGCAGGCGGGGCGAGCGGGCGCCGCGGGCCGTGCCGGCCTCGGCCTCGCGGGCCTCGCGGACGCCGTGTGCGAACGCCTCCCGGGCCAGCTGCGCGGCGGCGGTGGAACCGGACGTGCACAGGTCGGCGTAGGAGAGGACCGCGTCCCAGCACTCGGAGAACAGCGCGGCCTCGGCGGCGTCCTGGGGGGTCGGCAGGTCGGGCATGGGTCTCCTGCATCCACGAGCGAGGTCAACTCACCATAGTGGCAGTGGAGTTGGGGGGAACCTCGCGGCAGGAAAAGAGCTTTTCACGCCTTCGGCACGACTGACAAGCGCCGTATTCACATCCCGGCCGGGGGGCGGAGCGCTCCCCTCGGCCGGGCCCCGGGCCGGCCGGGGTCACACCTCGACGGGCTCCTCCGCCGGGAGGCTGTCCATGAAGGAGCTGACGGAGAACACGGCGCGGCCGGGGCCGGGCGGGCCGTAGCCGGGCGGCGAGGACAGGCCGAAGTCGTCCATGGTGGCGCGGTAGGCCTCCAGCAGGCGGATGTGGTACTCCAGCGGCGCGCCCTGCGGGTTGGCCTTGCCGAGCGGGGTGGTGGGCTCCGGGCACCAGGTGGTGAAGCGGGGCGTGATGCCGTGCGACATGAAGAAGCGCAGGCCCTCGGTGGTGGAGGCGATGGCCTCGTCGACGGTGGTGAAGCCGAACGGCTCGGCCATCTCCACGCCCGCGACGAAGTTGGGGATGACGTTGCGGGCGCCGAAGACGTCCGCCGAGTCCAGGATGCGGCGGTGCCACTCGTCGCGTCCGACGTAGCGTTCCTTGCCGGGGCAGTACAGCTCGAACAGGCGGCGGTCCCACACCTCGAAGTTGGGGTGGTAGATCTGCACGCCGTAGTCCTTGAAGCGCTGCACGTCGGCCTTGGGCAGCGCCTGGGCGACGACCTTGCCGATCCAGCGGCCGGGGAAGCGCTCCTCGATGGCCTTGGCGTAGTGGCCGTAGAAGTCGGCCTCGTCGCGGCCCGCGACCGTCTTGGTGATCGCGCCGCCGGTGAGCGTGTAGGCGGTGGACGCCTTCTGGGTGTCGTACCGGTCGATGATCTCCAGCGCCTCCAGGACCTCCTCGACGTCCTTCACACCCGTGTACGGCCGCCCGGCCGCCTTGTGCTGGCGCCAGTTGTGGTTGATGTCGCAGTACTGGCACTCCTCCTTGGCGCCGAAGTACTGGCAGACCCGGAAGACGGTCAGGTAGATCAGGTAGCCCCACTGGATGGTCGGGGCGACCTCCATGACGGACTTCCCGTTGGACAGGGTGTGCCGGTAGTACTCGGGCATCGGCGGGACGCCGACGTCGGCGATGCGCGCGCCGTCGAGGTAGAGGCCGAGCACGCCGTCCTCGCCGGCGGCGACGCGGTAGGGCGAGGACGGGTTCACGCGCACGGAGACGACGGTCCGGCGCAGGCCGTACGGGCCGCCCGTGAGGACGATCTCCTCGGGCGGGCGCCTGAGGGCCGCCTCGCCCAGCTCGGGCAGGGTGCCGTGGTCGAAGGAGAAGATGAAGTAGGACTTCGGCTTGACCTCGCCGCCCTCGTTGTCGCTCAGCGCGGACGGGTCGAAGGCCACGCCGCCGCGGAGCAGGTCCTCCTTGAGGACGGCCTCCCGCGGCACGTGCGGGAAGCGCTCCATCAGATCCTCGACCAGCGCGGTGCGGCTGCCCATCCCGTGTCTCCTCCCGGTTCGGACGTACGACTCCTCACGGTATGCCCCCGCGCGCTCGGACTCGGTACCGGGTCCCCCCAGGCCGGACCGGTGAGACGTACGTCATCGTCCGCCGGGCTGCCGGGCGGCACCGGCCGCGCCGGGTCAGGCCATGTGCTCCAGCGCCGAGAGGTCCACCGCGTGCGCCAGCCCGTCCCCGGCCACGAGCCGGGCGGCCTCCTCGGCGACCGTGCGGCCGAGGCGGGCCAGTTCGTTGCCCTGGGAGCCGGCGAGGTGCGGGGTGACGAACGCGTTCGGCAGGTCGTACAGGGGGGAGTCGGCGGGGAGCGGCTCGGGGTCGGTGACGTCGAGGATCGCGGCCAGGCGGCCGGTGCGCAGTTCGGCGGTGAGGGCGGCGGTGTCCACCAGGGAACCGCGCGCGGTGTTGATCAGTACCGCCCCGTCGGGCATCAGGGCCAGCTCGCGGCGGCCGATCAGCCCGCGGGTCCCGGGCGTCCCGGGAGCGTGCAGGGTGACGACGGAGGAGGTGCGCAGCAGCTCGTCCAGCGGCAGCAGGGGGACGCCGAGGGCGGCGGCCTGCCGCTCGTCGGCGTAGGGGTCGGTGAGGGCCGGGCGCAGGTCGAAGGGGCGCAGGAGGGCGAGGACGCGGCGGCCGACGCGGGAGGCGCCGACGACGCCGACGCGGCGGCCGTGGTTGCCGATGCCGGGGACGAGGCCCGGGCCGGCGGCGGTGCGTTCGGCGCGCAGCCGGTCGCGGGCGGCCAGGACGTCCTTCCCGGCGAGGAGGATCATGGCGAGGGTGTACTCGGCGACCGGCAGGGCGTTGGCGTCGGCCGCCGAGGAGACGGCGATGCCGCGCCGCCCCAGCTCGGGCGTGGCGAAGCCCTTGACCGAGCCCGCCGAGTGCAGCACCGCGCGCAGGCGCGGGGCCGCGTCGAGGACCGCCGCGTCCAGGCGGGGGCAGCCCCAGCCCGTGATCAGGATCTCGGTTCGGCCGAGCGTCGGGCGGATCCGGGGATCGGTGAGGTCCTGCGCGACCAGGGCGGGGTCGACGCGGACCGACTCCCGCAGGCGCGCCAGGACCTCCGGCGGGAAGACCAGGGGCACGTTCTGGGCGGTCATGGCGAACAGTGCCCGGGGGCGCTCGGTCAAGGAGGCGGCCTTCCGGCTCGGCGGCTAAGGGAGGGAAAGCGCTGTCCACGGTAGGTGCCGCCGGGCGGCCGGAGCAATGGACACACCACGGGCGCGTCGAGGTAGGTTCCGGCGGGGACTTCCCGGTCCCCCGGGGACCTGCCGGTTCCCGGCACCTCGGAGAAGGACGACGGATGGCCGAGACCGTGACGAACTGGGCGGGCAACATCACCTACACCGCCGGGCTGCACCGCCCGCGCTCGCCGGAGGCGCTGCGGAAGCTGGTGGCGGGCAGCGCGCGGGTGCGGGTGCTGGGCAGCGGGCACTCCTTCAACGGGATAGCCGAGCCGGGCGCCGGGGGCGTCCTGCTGTCGCTGGCCGCCCTCCCGGGCGAGGTGGAGGTCGACACGGCGGCCCGCACGGTCCGGGTGGGCGGCGGGGTCCGGTACGCGGAGCTGGCCCGCCGCGTGCACGCGCACGGTCTGGCGCTGCCCAACATGGCCTCGCTGCCGCACATCTCGGTGGCCGGCTCGGTCGCGACCGGCACCCACGGCTCGGGGGTCGGCAACCGCCCGCTGGCGTCGGCCGTCCGTGAGGTGGAGCTGGTGACGGCGGACGGTTCCACGGTCACCGTCGGGCGCCACGAGGAGCGCTTCGGCGGGGCCGTGACCTCCCTCGGCGCGCTCGGGGTGGTCACCGCGCTCACCCTGGACCTGGAGCCGGCCTTCGAGGTCGAGCAGCACGTGTTCACCGAGCTGCCGCCCGCCGGGCTGACCGCGCGCGCCTTCGACACGGTGATGTCGGCCGCGTACAGCGTGAGCCTGTTCACCGACTGGCGGGAGCCGGGGTTCCGGCAGGTGTGGCTCAAGCGGCGCACCGACCAGCCGCTGCCGGACTTTCCGTGGGCCTCCCCCGCCACCGAGAAGATGCACCCCGTGCCGGGCATGCCCGCGGTCAACTGCACGGAGCAGTTCGGCGTCGCGGGGCCGTGGCACGAGCGGCTGCCGCACTTCCGGGCCGAGTTCACCCCGAGCAGCGGCGCGGAGCTGCAGTCGGAGTACCTGCTGCCGCGGCGGCACGCCGTGGCCGCGCTGGAGGCGGTCGGCGGGATCCGGGAGGCGGTCGCCCCCGTGCTGCAGACCTGCGAGGTGCGGACCGTCGCCGCCGACGAGCAGTGGCTGAGCCCGGCCCACGGGCGGGACAGCGTGGCGCTGCACTTCACCTGGGTCCAGGACACCGGGGCCGTGCTGCCGGTGGTGCGCCGGCTGGAGGCGGCGCTGGACCCCTTCGACGCGCGGCCGCACTGGGGGAAGGTGTTCGCCGTGCCGGCCGAGGTGCTGCGGGGCCGGTACCCGCGGCTGGACGACTTCCGGGCGCTGGCGCGGGAGCTGGACGCGGAGGGGAAGTTCGCCAACGCCTTCGTGCGGGCCGTGCTCGCCGGCTGACTTCCCCACGCCCCTTTCCGAGCCCTTCACCGAAAGCTCTTTCCGGCCGGGGCCTTGCCTTGCGCCGCGCCGGCACGTCGGCACGTCGGCACGGTCTTCCACGCCGTCCTGGCGACGCCGGTGGCCCCGCCCGCCGTCACCTTCGTGCCGGGCTTCGCGCCGGTGTGGCCGCCGGGCCGGGTGGGCACCTGCCGCGGTCCGGTCGTTCCGGGGCCGTCCGGTGGTTTCACCCGCCTCCCGTTCCGGCAGTACTTCCTGGGGTTCCCCGAGACCTGGAGGAGGCGGGGCGCGTGGACGGGCTCGGCCACCGGGACGCGTACCGGACGTGTCGTCGTCCCCCGCCCGCCGGACTTCTTCGCGGCGGCGGCCACCACCACCTCCGTCAGCGGCCGGGACTCCTCCCCGTGGCCGCCGGTCATCGGCCGGGGCCGTTTCCGTCCCGCCCCTGGTGTCCGTCTCCGTGTCCGCCGCCCTCCTCCGGCGCCGGCCGGTCCGGGGGATCGCGCGGACCGGCATCAAGGGCCGAACCAGCTGAGCTAGGAGAGCGATGTCCTTTCGCCACAGCACGGCCGCCGACTACGTCGAGGACGTCTCGCCGGGCAGCGGGACCCTGCCGCCCCGCGCCTGGTACGCGTCCTCGGACGCCGAGTCCCTGTCCCTGAACGGCAGCTGGCGCCTGCGCCTGTCGGCGACCGCCGACGCCGAGGACGACACGTTCGCCGAGCCGGGATTCGACGCCGGGGACTGGGCCGAGGTCACGGTCCCCGGGCACTGGGTCCTGCAGGGCGACGGGGCGTTCGGAGCCCCGGTCTACACCAACCACCTCTACCCCTTCCCCGTCGACCCGCCGCGGGTGCCGACGGAGAACCCGACCGGCGACCATCTGCGCGCCTTCGACCTGCCGGAGGACTGGCCCGGCGAGGGCGGCGCGGTCCTGCGCTTCGACGGCGTCGAGTCCTGCGCCCGCGTCTGGCTGAACGGCACGGAGCTCGGCGAGTTCAAGGGCTCGCGGCTGCCGCACGAGTTCGCGGTCGGGCACCTGCTGAAGCCCTCGGGCAACGTGCTCGCGGTCCGGGTCCACCAGTGGTCGGCCGGGTCGTACTTGGAGGACCAGGACCAGTGGTGGCTGCCGGGCATCTTCCGCGACGTGACGCTGCTGCACCGCCCGGCGGGCTGCGCCGGCGACTTCTTCGTGCATGCCTCCTACGACCACGTCACCGGGGAGGGCACCCTGCGCGTCGACTCCGGGGCCGGGGGCCGGGTGACCGTCCCGGAGCTGGGCGTCGAGGTCGCCGCCGGCGAGCCGGTCACGGTCGCCGTCGAGCCGTGGACGGCGGAGACGCCCCGCCTGTACGAGGGTGTCCTCGCGACGGAGGGCGAGCGGGTCCCCCTGCGCATCGGCTTCCGCACGGTCGTCCTGGAGGACGGCCTGGTCAAGGTCAACGGCAGGGCGGTCCTCTTCAAGGGCGTCAACCGGCACGAGTGGCACCCGGAGCGGGGCCGCGCGCTCGACCCGGAGACCATGCGCGCGGACGTGCTGCTGATGAAGCGGCACAACGTCAACGCGGTGCGCACCTCCCACTATCCGCCGCACCCGGCCTTCCTCGACCTGTGCGACGAGTACGGCCTGTGGGTGATCGACGAGTGCGACCTGGAGACCCACGGCTTCACCGAGCAGGACTGGCGCGACAACCCGGCCGACGACGACCGCTGGACCCCGGCCCTGCTGGACCGCGCCGCCCGCATGGTCGAGCGCGACAAGAACCACCCGTCGGTCGTGTTCTGGTCCCTGGGCAACGAGGCCGGCACCGGCCGCGGCCTGACCGCGATGGCCCGGTGGATCCACGACCGGGACCCCTCCCGGCTCGTCCACTACGAAGGCGACGCCACCTGCCGCGACACGGACGTGTACGCGCGGATGTACGCCTTCCACGACGAGGTCGACAGGATCGGCCGGAGCCTGGACGGCGGCCCCCGCAAGCGGCGCGGACTGCCCCTCGTCCTGTGCGAGTACGGGCACGCCATGGGCAACGGCCCCGGCGGACTCGCCGACTACCAGGAGCTGTTCGAGAAGTACGGGCGGCTCCAGGGCGGGTTCGTCTGGGAGTGGATCGACCACGGCGTCCGGCACCCGCGGTTCGGCTACGCCTACGGCGGCGACTTCGGCGAGGAACTGCACGACGGCAACTTCGTCTGCGACGGGCTGCTCTTCCCGGACCGGCAGCCGTCGCCGGGGCTCGTCGAGTACAAGAAGGTGATCGAGCCGGTGCGGATCGGGGCCGGTCCCGCCGGCGGCACCCCCGGGACCGTGCGGGTGACCAACAAGCACGACTTCGCCGGACTGTCCGCGCTGGCCTTCGAGTGGGCGTACCAGGCCGACGGCGAGACGGTCGCGTCGGGCGCCCTGGCGGTGCCGCCGCTCGCGCCGGGCGAGTCGGCCGACGTGAGGCTGCCCCCGCCGCCGGCGCACGCGCCGGGCGGTGAGGCGCAGTGGACCGTGCGGGCCGTGCTGGCCGCCGACACCGCCTGGGCGCCGAAGGGGCACCCGGTGGCGTGGGGGCAGGTCAGTGCGGCCGCCCGTCCGGTGCCGTCCCTGGGCGCGCCGGTCCGGCCCGTGGCCGGGGGCGGGCGGATCAGGCTCGGCCCGGCCGTCTTCGACGCCCGGACCGGCGCGCCCACGGCGATCGGCGGTGTCGGGGTGAGCGGGCTGCGGCTCGACGTGTGGCGGGCGCCGACCGACAACGACGACGGCGCCGCCTGGCAGCCGGACACCCGCTACGGCCCGCTGTGGCGCAGGCTGGGCCTGCACCGGATGCGCCACCGCCTCGACGGGATCGAGCCGGACGGCGGCGCGCTGACGGTGCGGACCCGGGTGGCGCCCGCCGGCGCCGAGGTGGGCCTGGCGACGGAGTACCGCTGGGCGTCCGACGGCGAGCGGCTGCGGCTGACGGTGTCCGTGGTGCCCCAGGGCGACTGGAGGGTGCCGCTGCCCCGGCTCGGGGTCCGCTTCGGGCTGCCGGCCGCCGACCGTGTGCGGTGGTTCGGCGGCGGCCCCGGCGAGGCCTACCCGGACACCAGGGCGGCGTCGATGACCGGCCGCTGGCGGTCCACCGTGGACGCCCTGCAGACCCCGTACGTCCGTCCGCAGGAGAACGGCGCCCGGGCCGACGTGCGCTGGGCGGAGATCGGCGGTCTCAGGATCGAGGGCGACCCGGTGTTCTGGTTCAGCGCCCGGCGCTGGACGAGCGAGCAGCTGGACGCGGCCCGGCACCAAAGCGACCTGGTGCCCGGTGACACGGTGTGGGTCCACCTCGACCACGGCCAGCACGGCATCGGCTCGCAGTCCTGCGGCCCGGGCCCGCTGCCGAAGTACTTCCTGAGGGCCGAACCCGCCGTGTTCTCGTTCGTCTTCTCCGCCACGGGCGGGTGAGCCTGCGCCCGGCCGTCGCGCGGGGCCCCCGCGCGGCGGCCGGAGCCGTCCACGCGCCGCGCCCGGTGCGTCATCCGGCCGGTGCGTCATCCGGCCGGTGCCGTCCCGCGCCCCGTCACGCGGCCCCTGCCCCGTCGTCCGGTCCGGCGGCCCGATCCCGCGGCCCCGATCCCGCGGCCGCGGGCCGGGGCCGCCGGGGGCGCCGTCGTCAGTGGTCCGCGCAGCACGGCGTCGGGTCGGGGACCTCGAAGGGGACGAGGGTGCCGCCGGCCGCCGGCACGGCGGCCAGCAGGAGCCGCCCGTCCCGCCACTGCGGGCGCACGTGGTCCCGGGTGGTCAGCGGGGTGTGCGGCGCGGGCTCCCGCGGGGAGCCGAGGACCGTCACGCCGTCGATCGCGGAGCGTGCCAGCAGGTCCGCGACGGTCAGCGTGCCGGTGAGCGCGGTGACGCCCGGGTAGATCACCGCGCGGCCCGCACGGTCCGGCACGCCGGGCGTCACCTCGTACCCCAGGCCTGTGAGCCGCTCCCGGGCGGCGCGCGCGAGCGGCTCGTCCGGCAGGGCGAGGGAGAGGGCGATGTGCGGGCGGCCGGTGCGCACCAGGTGCGTGCAGCCGAACGCGCCCCGCGGCAGGGCGAGTCCGGCGGCCAGCGTGTGGAGCAGGTGGTCGGCCGCGCGCAGGTCGCGGGCTTTTGCGCGCACGGTGAGGGCGTACGGGGTCACGACGGCAGGACCCACACGGGGTTGGAGTAGAACCACAGGTCGCGCCACGGGTCGGCGTCGCCGGCGACGTCGAGGGCCGGGCCGGCCGGGTCGACGGCGGCGCCCATCGCGCCGACGGCGGTGCGGTTGCCGTCGGTGCCGCGCAGCCGGACGTACACGGGCCGGTCGACGCGGCCGAGGTCGTAGGTGAGGCGGACCGTGCCGGCCGACTTGTCCACCTCGTAGGACTCGACGACCCTGGCGGTGGGGGCGGTGAAGGTGTCCTTGTCCCTCGCCTCGCCCGTCACGTCGCCCTGGACGACGTCGACGCGGGCCAGCTTCGGCACGAATCCGGCCCAGTTGGGGCCGCCGGCGAGCGCCACGTCGACGGTCAGGGTGACGTGCGTGCCCTTCCTCACGTGCAGCGCGCCGCCGAGCGTGGCCCACCGGCCGCCGCCGGTGACCCGGGCGTCGAGGGCGCTGATGAGCTGCCCGTGGTCGACCCAGATGCGGCCGGCGCGGATGCCGTCCATGACGGCGGCGTAGGAGAAGCCGTCGGCGCCGACGTGGGTGCGGCTGTACTGGCCGGGCCAGTAGTCGCCCTGGGTGATGTCGATCTGCCCGCCGTGGACGGGGTCCGCGTAGCGGCCGTCGGCGGTGAAGTCGCCGCCGGGGCCGCGTACGGCGGTGTCGGCGTAGACCTGGTGGGAGTCGGAGTTGGCGGTGATCCACCAGGGCTTGCCCTCGGCGAGGAGGCTGTCCCACAGGCCGCCGACGGTGGCCGTCATCCAGTCGAAGCCGCCCCAGGTGCGGTAGGACTCCAGGGGGTAGCCGGGGAAGGAGTTGGCGCCGGGGCTGTTGTCGTAGATGCCGCGCGCCCGGCCGGGGCCGAGGGGCGCGGGCAGGCCGGCGGCCTGGTGGCCGGGGGCGCCCTCGAAGCCGACGGCGATCCGCCGGCTCGCGGGCGTCGCGTCGCGCCAGGCGCGGATCTCGTGCGGGGAGTCGACGCCGCGCCGCGCCGGGTGGTTGGCCAGCATCAGCGCGTCCTCGACCTTGCGCCGCCTGACCTGGTCGTGGAGGAAGACCAGACCGGCGACGGCCAGGGCCTCGTTGGCGGGGGTGGAGTCGGAGGCGTTCTTGACGCTGCCGTCGTAGTCGGTCTCGAACTGCTTGAGGACGGAGACCTCGTTCCTGCCGGGGTGCACGAAGACGGTGCCGTGTTCGGCGCCCGGGATGTTCCACTCCAGGCCCTGGAAGACGAGGGTGTCCCGGTGGGCGGAGCGGGCCTGCCGGATGTCCGGGTTGACCTTCTCCACGCCGATCCTGGCGTGGGTGGTGCTGCCGTGGTCGGTGATGACGAGCCAGTCCATGCCGTGCCTGGCGCCCTGGCGGACCTGGTCGACGACGCGGTACTTGCCGTCGCTGCTGTACTGGGTGTGGATGTGGTGGTCGCCGGCCAGCCACAGGAAGCCGCCGCGGCGGCCGCCGGTGGTGGTGGCGGCGGCGGGCGCCGCCTGGCCGAGGACGCTTCCGGCGGCCAGGCCCGCGCCGAGCAGGCCCGCGCGGCGCAGCAGCGACCGGCGTGAGCGCTGGGCGGGGGTCAGGGCCTCGTCGGGCACGGAGGTGTCGAAGGCGGCGGGCAGCGCCGGTGCCTCGTGGTCGTGGTCGTGGTCGTGCCCGTGGTGATGCCCGTGGCCGTGTCCCATGGTGCGCCTCCTGATCGCCGCTGCCTTCGTGCGGCTGCCTTCCGCTGCGCCGGTGCGGCGCGCGTGAGGAGGATCGACGCAGAAGATGAACGTCGAACACCTCGGGGATGAGCGGCAGGCGTCCCGGACACGGCCGCTCGTCCCGCCTCCCGCCCCTCCCCCGACGGCCGCTCCGGGCAGGGCGGCCGGTCCCGGCCGTGAACGGCACGGGACGGCCGGACCCGACGCGGAGTCAGGACGACCGGGCCCGACGCGGGGCCAGGACGACCGGAGCCGACGCGGGGTCAGAAGGACGGGCGCACCCGGCCGTTCCCGGCGGTGTCCGCGACGGACCGGGGCCGCGCCCCGCCGGCCGGCGGGGCTACCGCGGGCGCGAGGGCCTCCGCCGCACCGCCCGGCCGGGGTCAGTCCCGCCCGGGCGGACGGGCCAGGCCGGTGTCCCGCAGGATGCGGTCGACCGTCTCGGCGAGGGAGCTGCCGGGCCCGATCACGGTCTCGGCACCGCCGGGCAGCAGGTCCAGCGGCCGGTACCAGGAGCGCAGCTCCGCCTCGCCGACGCCGGGCATGGCGGGCTTGGTGGCGTGCCGGGCCAGGGTCTCCTCGAACGGCACGTCCAGGTAGTAGCCGTACGTCCCGCCGCGGTGGTCCTGGCGCAGCCGGGCGAGCATGTCGCCGTAGTGGCCGGCGTGGAGGATGCCCTCGACGACGACGTGGTAGCCGGCGTCCAGGGCGTAGCGGGCGACCGTGTCGATCAGGCCGATGTTCGCCGCCCCGGGCCGGTCGCGCTCGCGCAGGACGATCCGGCGGAGGTTGTCCTGGCCGACCAGGGCCAGGCCCCGCCCGAACCGGTCGCGGATCCCGGCCGCGACCGAGGACTTCCCCGAGGCGCTGTTGCCGCGCAGGACCACCAGCCGGGTCCCTTCGTCGCCCACCGTCACGCGGGCACGATAGTCCCTTCTTCCACTAGGCTTCTTCCTAGATGCCCTAGGTTCTGGAGGTCCGCCATGCCCCGCGCCGGGCTCACCGCCGACCGCCTGGTCGCGGCCGCCGCCGACCTCGCCGACGAGGCCGGCTTCGAGAACGTCACCCTGTCCGCGCTGGCCCGCCGCTTCGGCGTGAAGGACGCGAGCCTGTA
Source organism: Streptomyces sp. NPDC052701 (assembly GCF_040678355.1). NCBI lineage: Bacteria > Bacillati > Actinomycetota > Actinomycetes > Kitasatosporales > Streptomycetaceae > Streptomyces > Streptomyces sp. NPDC052701. The sequence goes on along the minus strand of NZ_JBFATO010000050.1, from coordinate 7,714 downwards.
CGCGCACGTCAGGAACCTCCAGGACCTGCGCACCCGGCTGGCCCTGCTGGCGGGCGGGGAGCTGATCGACCGGATCGCCGCGGCGGTGGCCGGACGCGCCGGGAAGGACGCGCTGGCCGCCTTCGCCGGCGCCTACCGGGAGTACGCGCTGACGCGGCCGGGGCGGTACGCGGCCACCCAGATCCGCATCGACCAGTACGTCGTCGCCCGCTCCCCCGCCCTGCGCCGCACCGCCGAGATCACCTACGGCATGCTCCGCGCCTACGGCCTGACCGAGCCGGACCTCACGGACGCCGTACGCCTGCTGCGCAGCACCTTCCACGGCTACTGCGTCCTGGAGGCGGCCGGCGGCTTCGGCGCCTCCCGCGACGTCCAGGCGTCCTGGGACAGGGCGATCGACGCCCTGCACGTCGCCCTGGAGAACTGGCCCCCTGACTGATCATTTCAGAATGACGTTCGAAGTCGTCGCAAGCACGACGCGAGCGAACTGACCGGCAAGAACGGCTCCACCACCGGCTGGTGCTACGACAAGCTCGGCAACGAGACGGCAGGCGTGAGCACCACCGCCCGCACGAACGAAACCTGAACGGACCACAGCCAGCTCGCCGCCATCACCGCGGGCGGCGAGTCCTACGACCTGGTCCACGCGGGCACGGACAACTCCGAGCGCACCAGACTCGGTTCGACCTGGTTCCACCACACCGCACTCGGTCTGGCCTCCACGACGGCCAACGGCGTCGACACCGGATTCATCCGCGAACCGGCGGGCACCTTGAACTCCATGACGACTGGGGGGGAAGTCCCCCTACTACCTCACCGACGCCACGGGCAACGTCCTCGGCCTGGTCGACGACGCGGGCAAGCGCACCCACACACCTACGCCTACGGCCCCACCGGCCTGTACAAGATGGGTCACCGCTCCTACGACCCCCACCCCGGCCGCTTCACCCAGCCCGACCCGTCAGGGCAGGAGACGAACGCCTGTCTGTACGCGGGCGGCGACCCCATCAACAACACTGACCCGCCCGGCCTGGGATTCGGTAATTTCGTTGACGGGGTGTTCGGTGGCAAAGATCTGCATGAGACATGGCAGAACCGGAACGACCCTGACGCTTTGATTGCGCAGTCGGTCGGCATGGTGGCTGGCGCAGTCTTCGGAGCTGCCTGCGTCGCGGGTACTTCGACCATGGCAACGGCCGCAGGAATGCCCTACCTCATCCCTCTCGCCACGGCTGGCTGTGGTATCGCTGCTGGCACTGTCAGCAATGTGACTGCGGGGGCGATGGAAGACACGCTCAAGTAAGGAAAGGCAATGGGCATGAACATGTCTCCGGACGGCGGCGAGATGCTGGATCCGCACGCAGACTCTGAGCTGGGGAGTTCTATAGCGGCTGCGGCACTTCGGGTCGGCCTATGTGCGAGCGTCTTCGCCATCGTTATCGCGATTTATGCCGCAGCAAATGACAGGGTTGCCGTCGGACTCTGGGTAGGCGGTGTCGCTGTCATCCTGACCGTTGCCTTCGGGGCTGCTTTGAAGTACCGGACGCGGTAACCACTTCCGGCGGCGCTGTCACGTTGGCCGGTGGGGTGGGATGATCTTCGGGTTGGTCGTGCTGGGGGGGAAGCCGTCCGTGGGGAACGCGTCGCCGTCGTACGGAGGGCACCGGTACCCGGTCGAGGTCATCTCCCGCTGCGTGTGGTGGTACTTCCGCTTCCCGCTCAGCTCCCGCGAGGTGGAGGAGCTGATGCTCCAGCGCGGCGTCATCGTCTCCCATGAGACGGTCCGCCGGTGGTGTCTGAAGTTCGGACAGGTCTACGCCGACGGACCGTGCCGCCGCCGGCCCCGCCCTGGGGACGAATGGCACTTGGACGAGGTGTTCATCAAGGTCAGCGGAGAGCTGAAGTACCTGTGGCGGGCCGTGGACGCCGACGGCGACGTGCTCGACATCCTGGCGCAGAGCCGCCGGGACAGGGCTGCGGCCCGGCGCTTCTTCCGCCGCCTGACGAAGAAGACCCGTGCGGTCCCGCGGGTGGTGGTCACCGACAAGCTCCGCTCCTGCGGTGCCGCCCACCGCGAGGTCATGCCCTCCGCTGAACACCGCTCGCACAAGGGCCTGAACAACCGGGCGGAAAACTCCCACCAGCCCACGCGGCAGCGGGAACGCGCGATGAAGGGCTTTCGCAGTACCGGCGCAGCCCAGCGGTTCCTGTCCGCGTCCAGCGGCATCTCCCCGCCCCTTTGGCCCCACCGGCACATGATGACCGCCCTCGATCACCGAGCCGAGATGACCGTCCGCTTCGCCGTCTGGGACCAGGTCACCGGCGCCACCAACCCTCCCACCACGGCCTGAACACCGGCCCTGACCGCGGGCCCACCACGCCTTGGTGCACCATCGGACAGTCACGCACCCAACAACGTGACAACACCCAGCAACGCGTTCTCCACGGACGGCTTCCCTCCAGCACGACCGATCCGAAGATCACCCCACCCCACCAGCCAGCGTGACAGTGCCGTTCAAACGGCTACGGACCCGCTACGAGGAGATACGTGCCGATCTCCACCTCGGCCTGCTCCAACTCGCTTGCAGCATCATCTGCTTGCGACGACTTCGAACGTCATTCTGAAACGATCAGCAAGGAGAAGGACCGTGACCGACCCGTCCCCCGCCCCTCGCGAGGACCACTACGACGTCACCGGCAGCGGCCCCGTCCTGCTGGTCGTCCCCGGCGGCGCGGGCCATCCCATGGGCCTGGAGCCGATGACGGACGTCCTCTCCGGGAGGTTCACCGTCGTGACGTACGACCCCCTCGGCCTCGCCCACGGCCGGCTCGGCCTGCCCGTCGCCGACCAGCGGGTGGCCGACTGGAGCGAGGGCGCGCGGCGGGTGCTGGACGCGGTGGTCGACGACGGCGCGCCGGCCCACGTCCTCGGCATGAGCTCGGGCGGCATCGCGGCCCTGGACCTGCTCGCGCGGCACCCGGGCCGGGTGGGGCGGGTGATCGCGCACGAGCCGCCGAGCGTGGCCGTGCTGCCCGACGGGGAGCGGCAACGCCGGCTCCTGCTCCGGCAGGTGGGTCACCCCGCCCCCGGGGACGGGGAGCCGGCCAGTCCCCTGGACATCTTCCGGGCCCGTGTGGTGGGCCCGTTCACCGCCTACACGCCGGACCTTGAGGCCCTGCGCGCCCATGCCGGCCGTCTGACCCTGGCCGCCGGGCGCGACTCGCGCGGTGAACTCCCGCACCGGACGGCCGTGTTCCTGGCCGAGCGCACCGGCGGCGGCTTCGCCGGGTTCCCGGGCGGACACCTCGGTGTCCTGGAGCATCCGCAGGAGTTCGCGCGGCGGGTCGCCGAGGTGCTCGACGGCCCCGGCGGCGGGCAAGTGGCCGGACCACGGGGCCACTTGCAGGAAAGTTGAGCTGCGTCGTATAAAACATGACCGATCAACCGTCTTCTCACGGGTTCCGTGCTCACGTGCGCGCCTCGTGACGCCGTGCCCGTGTTCGTGCTCCTGGGCTGTCGTGGCGGGAAGGTGGTCGATGGGCGAGGGCTGGACGTTCGCCGGGGAGGCGACGCAGGGCGGCGGCGACTCGGTGACGCTGATCGAGGGATCGTCGTTCTGCCTGTCCGAGCGGGGTGGTGACCTCGTACCCGGCACGCCCCAAGGGCTTTTCCACCGCGACACCCGCATCCTGTCCGCCTGGCAGCTGCGGCTGGACGAGGAGGAGGTCGACCCGCTCTCCGTCATCGCGCAGGAGCCGTACGAGGCCCTGTTCCTCGGCCGGGTGACCGGCGAGCGCAAGAAGCAGCTGCTGGCCCGGGCCCGCTGCCTGCTCTTCCCGCTGCAGTGGGAGGAGCCGTTCGGCATGGTGATGATCGAGGCGATGGTGTGCGGCACGCCCGTCGTCACGCTGCGGCGCGGCTCGGCCCCGGAGGTCGTCGCCGACGGCGTGACCGGCCTGATCCGCGACGACGTCGCCGAACTGCCCGACGCCATCGAGGCGGTGGGCGCCCTGGACTCCCGCGACTGCCGCAACCACGTCATCGAGCGCTTCCAGCCCGACACCATGGCCGCCGGCTACGAGGCGGTCTACCGCAAGGTCGTGGGCACCACGGCTCCGGCCCCGACGCCCCTGGTCACCAGGGCCGCGCGGGAGGACATGGCGCCGGTGGCCTGACCTTCCCGCCCGGGGCGCCGGGGCCGTCCGCGCCGCTCAGCGCCCGTACCTCGCCGTACGAGGGTGTCGTGCCCCGCGGTGGCCGGCCCGACCGGATGTCGGCCACCGCGTCCAGGGCCGCGCCCAGCGCCCGCCGGTACAGCAGCGAGCCGAGGCTGACGCGGCGCACGCCGAGGTCGGTGAGCCGGTCGAGGGCCGGGCCGGTGGGCGAGTACAGGACGTTGAGGGGGACGTCGAGCGCGCCGACCAGGGCGGAGATCCGGTCCGGGTCGGTGAGCCCGGGCACGAACACCCCGTCGGCGCCCGCCTGCTGGTAGGCGTCGAGGCGGCGCAGGGTCTCGGGGAGGTCGCCGTCGCCGAGCCAGTGCGTGTCGGTGCGCGCGTTCACGAAGAGCCCCGGTACCGCCGCCTTCACGGCGGCGATCTTCGCGGCGTGCCGGCCGGCGGGTCCGAGCCCGTCCTCCAGGTTGATGCCGACGGCGCCCACGGCGTACAGCTCCTGCGCGAACCGGGCCACCTCCTGCGGGTCGTCGCTGAAACCGTCCTCCGCGTCGACGGACAGCCAGAAGGGCTCCGAGCCGAGCACGAGGGCGAGCCGGAGGGTCTGCTCGCGGGTCGCGGCCGCCCCGTCGGGCAGGCCGGCGGCCGCCGCCACCCCCAGGCTGGTCGTGCCGACCGCCCGGAATCCCCGGGCGGCGAGGGCCCGCGCGCAGGCGTGGTCCCAGGCGTTGGGCAGCAGCAGCGGGTCGCCCGCGCGGTGCAGGCCGGTGAAGGAGTCCATGGCGGACACGGTAGGGGCGCCTCGTTTCGGCGCGGGCCGAAGTGTGGCCGGCGGTCACGCCCGGCCGCCCGCCTCCACGGCGCCGTCCCCGGCCGCGCCCGCGTCGCCGGTGATCTCCTCGTACGGGCGGGCGTGGTGGACGCGGACGCCGGCCCGCCCCACGGCACCGTCCCGGCCGGCGTCCGCTCCGGACGGGGGCGGGGCTGGACTACCGTCGGCGGTATGACCGGCACCACCACCCTCTCCGCGGCCCTCGCCACCGGGACGGTCGTCCTCGACGGCGGCATGTCCAACCAGCTCGAGTCGGCCGGGTACGACCTGGGCGACGCGCTGTGGTCGGCGCGGCTGCTCGCCGAGCGGCCCGAGGCGGTCACCGAGGCGCACCTCGCCTACTTCGAGGCGGGCGCGGACGTGGCGATCACCGCCAGCTACCAGGCCACCTTCGAGGGTTTCGCACGGCACGGCATCAGCCGTGAGCGCTCCGCGCAACTGCTCGCGCTGAGTGTGGAGGCGGCGCGTGAGGCGGCCCGGCGGGCACGGGCCCCGCGTCCGCTGTGGGTGGCGGCCTCGGTCGGCCCGTACGGGGCCATGCTCGCGGACGGTTCCGAGTACCGGGGCCGCTACGGGCTCACCGTCGACGCGCTGGAGCGCTTCCACCGGCCCCGTGTGGAGGTCCTGGCCGCGGCCCGGCCCGACGTCCTCGCCCTGGAGACCGTGCCCGACGCCGACGAGGCCGCGGCGCTGCTGCGGGCGGTGCGCGGGCTCGGCGTCCCGGCCTGGCTGTCGTACACCGTCGACGGCCGCCGGACGCGCGCCGGTCAGCCGCTGGAGGACGCCTTCGCCCTGGCCGCCGACGCGGACGAGGTGATCGCCGTGGGCGTCAACTGCTGCGCCCCGCGGGACGTGGACGACGCGATCGCGATCGCGGCCCGCGTCACCGGAAAGCCCGTCGTCGTCTACCCCAACAGCGGCGAGTCCTGGGACGCGCGGGCCCGCGCGTGGGACGGCCGTGCCGCCTTCGGCGCCGAGCGGGCCGAGGGGTGGCGGGAGGCCGGGGCGCGGCTGATCGGAGGGTGCTGCCGGGTCGGGCCGGACACGATCGCGGCGATCGCCCGGACGCTGAAGGGATGACGGGGCGGTGCGGAAGGGGACGGGAGAGCGGCCGAGAGGGTGCCCGGAAAAGCGGTGGACAAAGATCGTGCGGGCGGCAGACTGGCCCTATGACCGCACCAGGTCCCAAGGCCGACCTTCACTTCTACCTCCAGTCCGCCCGTGACGCCCTGCTGTGGAAGCTCGAAGGGCTCTCGGAGTACGACGTCCGCCGCCCGCCGACGCCCACCGGCACCAATCTCCTGGGCCTGGTGAAGCACGCGGCCGGCGTGGAGCTGGGCTATCTCGGCGACACCTTCGGACGGCCGTCCGGTGAGCCGCTGCCCTGGCTGGCGGAGGGCGCCGAGGCCAACGCGGACATGTGGGCCACCGCCGACGAGCCGCGCGAGCGGATCGTGGAGCTGTACCGCCGGGCGTGGGCGCACGCGGACGCGACGATCGACGCGCTGGCCCTGGACACGGTCGGCAGGGTGCCCTGGTGGCCCGACGGCAGGGACGAGGTGACCCTGCACCATGCCGTGGTGCGCGTCGTCGCCGACACCCAGCGGCACGCCGGGCACGCCGACATCCTCCGGGAACTCCTGGACGGTTCCGTGGGGATGAGGAAGGACAACACGAGCATGGCGCCGGGCGACCCGACGTGGTGGGAGAACCACCGCGCCCGGCTGGAACGCGCGGCCCTGGAGGCCGGCCGCAGAACGTGACCCGGTCCGGCCGCTGCGGAGCCGGCTCCCCCACGGGTGCGCGCCGGTGAACGTACGCGCGGGCGGGGAGCCGCACCGGCACGAGCACCACGACACGGTCACGGCAGTCACGGCAGTCACGCAGGAGCGCCTCGGCGGACGTGGCCGGACAGGGGCAGCGGGTGATGACGGTCCCGCCCCTCGCGTCACCTGCGACCAGGCGCACCGCCCCGTGAGGTGAGGGCGGGGGAAGGGGGCGGCGGGGCGGTCCCGCGGAATGGGGCGGTGGGCGCGGGGTGTTGCAGGAAGTGCCGCCCCGGCGCGGCCGTACCTCGCGAAAGGAGCCACCGGTCATGACGCGCGACCCGCGCACGATCACCAATCCGGCCACCCTCCACGACCCCACGCCGTTCGGCTACAGCCACGCCGTCTCGGCCCCCGGCGAACTCGTCTTCATCGCCGGCCAGTACGCCTCCGACGACACCGGCGCCCCGGTGCCCGGCGACTTCGCCGCCCAGGTGGACCTGGCCTTCGACCGGCTGCGGTCGGCGCTGGAGGGGGTCGGGCTCGGCTACGAGCACGTCGTCCGTCTCGGCACGTTCGTCGTCGACCACGACCCGGGCAAGCTGGAGGTCCTCGGCAAGGCGCTGCACGCCCGCTTCGGGGACCGGCTGCCGGCCCAGACGCTGAGCGGCGTCGCCTCCCTCGCGCTGCCGGGGATGCTGTTCGAGGTGGACGCGGTGGCCGTGCGGCCCGCCTAGGCCCGACGGCCCCGCGGCCGGCGGATCCCCCGGGCAGGGGCGGGGACGGCCTCCGCCACCGGCCGGACCCCGCCACCGGCCGGCCGCCGGCGCCGGGGTCCCGCCCGCCGCGGTCCCGGCCGGCCGGGCCCCCTGCCGCACCGTCGCCGCTCCGCGGACGCCGCCCCGGACGAGCTGGTCCGCGCCGCGCCCGGCCGGCGTCC
>NZ_JBFATO010000049.1:0-45634 GCF_040678355.1 Streptomyces sp. NPDC052701 | reverse complement strand
CGGCACAGCGGGTAGGAGGCCACGGGCTGGCACCAGGGCGACGACGACGCCGATGCCCGCGGCCGTGGCCAGTGTCATGGCCGGGCCCCAGCCGATGTCGATGGCCGCGGCGCCGGCAAGTGCGGCCAGGACACCGCCGACGGAGAACGTGGCGTGGAAGGCCGACATGACGGGCCGCCGGTATGCCTTTTCCACCTGTACGGCGTGTGCGTTCATGCTGACGTCCAGGGTGCCGTTTCCGAATCCGAGGGCCAGCAGGGCTGCTCCGAGGGCCCACGGCTCTCGGGCGAGACCGGGCAATACCAGGGTCGCGCTGCACAGTACGCCGGCCAGGGGAACGACGGTGCGTGTGCCCAGCCGGTCGGACAGACGGCCACCGACCTGCATGCCGGCAAAGGCTCCGGCGCCCAGCAGCACGAGAAAGCCCCCCAGGGTCGCGTGACTGATGCCCACGTGTTCCTCGATGGCCGGGATCTGCACCACCCACATGCCCAGCAACGTGCCGTTGAGGATGAAATAGACGAATGTCGCAGCACGAGCCACGCGTGGCTTTCTCTCCATGCCGGACACTATAACGAACAACCAGCCTGATCGACACAGCCTTTTTCGAACACTGTTGTTGTTTGGAAGGGGTGGTGCTGAGTGACGGTACGAGCACCGCGGAACGCCACTGTCTGATCGTCCAGGCCGTCCAGGAGGCGGGAACGGCCACGGTCGCCGAGCTCACCGACCTGACGGGCGCCTCGGAGATGACCATCCGCCGCGATTTCGATCACCTGGCCGCGCAAGGTGTCCTCGAACGGTTCCGCGGCGGCGCCCGCACCCTGCTGCTACGGGGAGACGCCCCCCTTCGCGCTGCGCGCCCATGAAGCCGTCGACGCAAACGCCCGATCGCGGCCGAGGTGGCCTCACTCATCGCCGACGGCGAGACCGTCCCGCTGGACAGCGGCACGGCCTGCCTGGAAGTCGCACGCCTGCCGCGCGGACGGCAGGTCACCGTGATGCCTCTGTCGCTGCAGGCCATCAGCGTCCTCAGCGACACTCCCAAACCGACCTCACTCCTGGCTCCCGGGGGTCGACCCCGCGCCGGCGAGGGATCCCTCACCGGCCCCCTCACCCTCGCCTCCTTGTCGGCGCTGCGCTTCGACACCGCCGTCCTGGGCTGCTGCGGCCTGACCGCCGCCGACGGCATGACCGCCTACGACCTCGACGAAGCAGCAGTGAAGAAAGCGGTGATCTCCTCGGCGCGCCCCATCATCGCCGCCACCGATGGCACCAAACTCGGCCGGACCGCGCACGCCTACGTCGGCCCCTCCAGCCTCGTATACATCCTTGTCACCGACACCACCGCACCCAACGACGAGACCACCGCACTCGAGAACAGCGGCACCACTGTCAAGACCGTCTGAGGCACCTGAGGCTTCGCACCATCGACCCTGCACCCTGTCCGGTTTCGGCAGCTGTCCGGACACTGCCCGAAACCCTGAACGATCGCCGTCCGCAGTGGTGAACAGAACAGGTGTCCCTCCTGCATCAGGCACTGGCGTGGACCGACCTGCGCAGCCGCCTCGAGCCTGACGGGCGACGGCTCGCACGGTCACGCCCAGCTGGTGATCCGTCTGGGTTACGGGACGGCGGTCCCGCGTCACAGTCCCGCCTCCTCAGTCGGACAGCTCTACCTGAATTTCGATCTCGACGGGAGCGTTGAGGGGGAGGATCGTGACGCCGACCGCGCTACGGGCGTGGAGGCCTCTGTCTCCGAGGACTTCGCCGAGCAGTTCGCTGGCCCCGTTGACGACGCCGGGTTGGCCAGTGAAGTCCGGTGCGGAGGCGACGTATCCGACGACCTTGACGACGCGGGCGATGCGATCGAGGTCGCCGACCAGCTGCTTGACAGCGGCCAAGGCGTTCAAAACACAGGCGCGAGCGAGGTGCTTGGCCTGTTCTGGGGTGACCTCCGCACCGACTTTTCCGGTCAGTGGCAGCGCGCCGTCGACGAGAGGGAGCTGACCGGAGGTGTGGATGTGGCGGCCGGACTGGACAGCGGGGACGTACACGGCCAGCGGGGTGGCCACCTGGGGCAGAGACAGGCCCAGGCTATGGAGGTTCTTCTCCACGGTGCTCATGTATACGCCTTTCGGGTGAGGATGCGGTAGCCGACGCTGAGTGCGGCGAACCAGACGGCCCAGACGTACAGTGCCGTGCGGGTGTCGGCGTCCATGGCGATGAGGATTACGACGAAGAGGAGCGCGGCGATGGCGATCCAGTTGGTGACGGGGGCGCCTGGCATCCGGAAGTCGGTGGCGGGCAGGAGCCCGGCGCGGACCTTGCTGCGGTAGCGCAGGTGGGCGGTGAGGATCATGCTCCAGGTCCACAGACCTGCACAGGTGCCGACGGCCGTGATGTAGATGAATGCCTTGTCCGGGGAGACCACATTGACAATGACGCCGATACCCATAACCGAGGTGGACAGCGCCAGGGCGGCAAGCGGGAGCTGGCGTCCGCTGAGCTTCTTTATGGCGGCTGGAGCTTCTCCGTTCACTGCCAGGCCACGGAGCATCCGGCCGGTGGAGTAGATGCCCGAGTTGCAGGAGGACAGGGCTGCGGTCAGAACGACAAAATTCATAATGCCGGCAGCGCCGGGGATGCCGACCTTGGCGAAGACCTGCACGAAAGGGCTGACGCCGGGGGCGTACTCGGTCCAGGACAGGACGGACAGGACGACGACCAGCGCGCCGACGTAAAAGATGGCGATGCGGAGGGGCAAGGTATTGATCGCCTTGCGCAGAGTCTGCTTGGGGTTTTCCGCCTCGCCTGCGGTGACGCCGACAAGTTCGACGCCGAGGTAGGCGAAGATCACTCCCTGCATGGCTAGCAGTGACTGCCAGACGCCGTGGGGTGCGAAGCCGCCGTCTGCCCACAGGTGGGTGATGGAGGCGGTGTCTCCAGCGGCGGAGAACCCGAAGGTGATTACGCCGAAGCCGATCACAAGCATCGCAATGATCGCCACCACCTTGATTGCGGCAAACCAGAATTCCAACTCGCCGAAGAGCTTGACGGAGACGAGGTTGGCGATGAAGAGAATGGCAAGGGCAGCGGCAGCCGTGGTCCATACAGGTATCGAGGGCCACCAATAGGCGATGTAGTGGCCCGCGGCGGTCACTTCAGCCATGCAGGCGGAGACCCACACCGCCCAGTACGACCATCCGGTGACGAAGCCTGCGAACGGGCTGAGGAACTCGCGTGCGTAGTCGGGAAGCTGCCGGAAGTGGGGCGGTAGGTGAGCAGTTCGCCCAGGGCCCGCATGATGAAGAAGACAACAATTCCGGCCCCGGTGTAGCAGGCGATCAGGCTCGGGCCGATGGAGGCAATGCCGGCGCCGGCCCCGTAGAAGAGGCCGACGCCGATGGCTCCGCCGATCGCCATCATCTGGACCTGGCGGGCGCTGAGGCCGCGCTGGTAGCCCTCGTCGGACGCGCTGTGGGCGGCTGGACTGCCGCCGGAGTGCTGGTCAACCTGAGTGGTCATGGTGAGGCACCTTTCATCCCTGCCGAGCTCCGGGCGGGTCCGGTCGAGGACTCAGGAACAGAAGTCGGCGATGGTGGCGGTGAGGATGTCGGTGAGGCGATCCAACGAGGCGAGGTCGACGTATTCCGTGGCCGCGTGTGCGCCCTCGCCGTCAACGCCAAAGAGCAGGCAAGGGATGCCAGCCTGGTCGAGGAGGGCGCAGTCGGTCCAGAAGGGCTCGGCGCGCACTGTGGGCGGGTGGCCAAGAGCGTGTTCGGCGTGCCGGGTGAGGGTACGCACGATCGGGGCTTCGGGATCGGCTTCGAAGGGGGCGCGGTGCAGGCCGCGGATCAGTCGGTAACGGAAGTCGGGGACCGTTGCGGCGAGATGGTCGAGGACCTCGGTCAGCTCCCGCTCGACGCTGCTGGCACTCTCTCCGGGGACGGTGCGGCGCTCCAGGGTGATGCTGCAGTTTGCTGGGTAGGTGGAAGGTTCCTGACCGCCGTGTATGACCGAGGCGTGCACGGTGCCGGTGCCCAGGAGGGGGTGTGCCGGGCCCTGCGCCAGGCGCTGTCCGAGTTCTTCCAAAGCAACCAGGAAGTGCCCGGCCTTGGTGACGGCGTCAATGCCAAGGTCGGGCCGTGAACCGTGAGCGGCACGGCCCTCGATCTCTACATCGAACCAGGCGAAACCCTTGTGGGCGAGGGTGACTTCGAGGTGGCTGGGCTCGATGACGATTGCCGCGTCGGCGGTGAAGGACTCCAGCACTTCCGCAGTGCCGAAGCTGCCGTACTCCTCGTCGGCGACACAGGCGAGGATGACATCGCCGCGCAGCGGGCCGCGGGCGGTGGCACGGGTTGCGGCGACCATCATGGCCGCGATGCCGCCCTTCATGTCGAAGGCGCCGCGGCCATACATCTTTCCGCCATGGATCTGCGGGTCGAGTGGGTTGCCGTCGTAGTCGGCGAGGCTGACGGTGTCGAGGTGCCCGTTGAGCATGAGGGATTGACCACCGCCGGTCCCGCGGGCGATCGCGACGAGCGAGGGCCGACCAGGGCGCTTCTCCAGTCGGTGCACCTCAAAGCCGCGGGCGGCCAGCCAATCCCCGCAGAAGTCGGCGATGGCGGCCTCGCCGGCGCCGCCGAGCACGAGATCGGGGTTGACCGAATCGATGGAGATCAACCTGGCCAGCAGGCGGCCGGAGTCCGGGTCAAGGGGATCGGCGGTGGCCCCTGAGGTCGCGGGAAGCTCGGGAAGCATAGGGAACCTTTCGAAATTCTAGATTCTGGCCGGAACGGGACGGTGTGGCGCTCACGGACGTGGCGGTGCTTGCTGAGCACCGTGCCCCAGCCGCCTCAGATCGGTCTAGCGAAGGTTTCCGAGCAATAGCCATCGGATTTTCCGACTGATTTTCCTTGCACTACGCAAGGACTGCCGGTGGCGGTACTTGCAGTCAAGACCACGGCCAACAGGAGACAGTGGACAAGCCACCACCGACGATCAATGCGGCGAGGTAAGGGTGCTTGGGGACAGGGTGCCTTGCCGGGCATACGATCTCGTCGCAGCAATGGCGGTGGTCTCGAAGCCGATGAATCAGAATGGAAGAGGCCAAAACCGTGGACGGCGTGGTTCACCGCCCCGCCACTGGAGAAGTCGCCCCGTCTCGCGACGGCTCCGGGCGGACACAGGCCCAGCCTCGGAGGGCTGGAGAGTGAGGGTCGGTTGCCAAGGGCTGCTGCAAGCATCAGGACTTGTGCCCGCCCGGGCAGCGGCTGCGGCATCGCAGTGCTGTCGCAGCGCCTGGACGCCGCAAGGCATCAAGTAGGCCAAGCCCGGTTCGCAGGGGGCACGGTTCAGTAAATCCTGGATGCCCAGCGCGACTGTAAAGTGCCCCTTTGGTCCAAACAGTCTGCCGGGTGTCGGGCAAGGGCGTTGTTCACCACTCGGCCCCTTCCAAACCCGAGCGTTCGTCCATGACGACGGATTGCGGATTGGCGTCCGCTCCCTCGGTGCTCAACAGCACGACCACCGACGTCGCATCGAGCCCCAGTGCCGTACGCCGCTCTTGAGCGTCCGTGCCGGTGAGCACGGCGCGCAGACCGGCGAGCGTGGCGGCTCCGCAGGGACCTGAGGAGATCCCGAGGGCGGCAAGATCGCCAATCGCGCGGGCACTGTCGGCGTCAGTGACAGCAACCGCGGCGTCCAGGCCGCCGTACAGGTACGGCCAGGCGATACTCGAAGGCGTGCCGCAGTTCAGTCCGGCCATGGCGGTCTTTCCCGTGGCAACGCTTACGGGCTCACCGAGAGTGAGGCTTTCAAGGACGCAGGCCGCGGCCTCGGGTTCCACCGATAGCAGCGCCGGCGCCCGCTCGGAGGATCGGCTGCGGTAATGGGTTACGACGGCCTGAGCCAGTGACCCCACGCCAACAGGCACGGCGACAAGATCAGGCCCTTCAAGGAGTCCTGCGGCTCTCAGTTGGTCGTCGATTTCGGCGCAGAGGGTGGAATAGCCCTCGACGATCCATCCCGGGATTTGCTCATACCCCTGCCAGGCGGTGTCCTGGACCAGCACCGAGTCCTGCCCCGTGGCAGCCTCCGCAGCCAGGCGTACGGCCTCGTCATACGGCCCCGGGACTTCGGTGACCTTCGCCTCTTCGGCGACGATGGCGGCCACGGCTTGCGGATGTACGCCCCGCGGGACGAAGACGTGGGCCTGCTCTCCGAGCAGGCGTGCCGTGCGGGCCACCGCCCGCCCGTGGTTACCGTCGGTTGCGGTCACTAGGGTTACCGGACCCGCCGCTGTACCGCTTGAGACCCGCTCGGCGAGAATGCGGTGGATCGCCCATGATGCACCCAGTGCTTTGAACGCGGGCAGGCCCAAGCGGGACGATTCGTCCTTGATGAAGACCCGGCCGACCCTCAGCTCGGCGGCGATCGATGGAGCTTCAGTCAGGGGAGTGAGTGTGTAGTTGGGCAGCGCGGCGTGGAACTTGCGCACCTCGGCGGGTGCGGGACGGCACCGCCAGGTGCGGGCGCCGGACCGGATGAACCACGGCAGCTCAGAGGGGAAAGAAGGGTTCTCAGACACGCGATCAGGGTCCGATGTCCTCCCTCGATCGGTCCAGCGAAACTTTATTACCTATACTCATCGGAAAAACCGACGAATCCAGCTAGGCCTCTGATGTTTGACCTTCACCGGCTACGCCTCCTGCGCGAACTCAAGCACCGCGGCACTCTCGCTGCCGTGGCCGCCGCCCTGTCCTATGCGCCCTCCTCCGTCTCCCAACAACTCTCCCAGCTGGAGGCCGAAGTCGGTCTCCAGCTGTTGGAACCCGTAGGACGGCGGGTGCGGCTGACCGCGCAGGCCGAAATCCTCGTCGCCCACACCGAAGCGGTCCTGGAACGCTTGGAGCGCGCCGAGGCTGACATCGCTTCCTCCTTGACCGAGCTGACCGGCACCCTACGCATCGCTTCGTTCCAGACAGCCGCCCTGACTCTGGTCCCGAGCGCGCTCGGACTGCTGCGCGACCGCCACCCGCATTTGCGTGTCCACGTCACACACATGGAACCGGAGGAGGCGCTGTCAGCTCTCCAAGCCCGCGACTTCGACCTGATCCTCGCCGAGGAATACCCCGGCACCCGTAACCCACGGCCTGCTGGACTCGAACAGCAGGACCTGCTGGACGATCCACTGCACCTCGCCCTGCCTCGCCTCGCCGGTCCAGAGACCGACAACCCCATGGCGGCACTTCGCTCACTTGCAGACCACCCCTGGGTGATGGAACCTAAAGGCACACCAGCCCGGAACTGGGCTATGTCCCTGTGCCGGGATGCCGGCTTTGAACCCGACGTACGGTTCGAGACCACCGATCTCCTGCTCCACCAGCGTCTCGTGGAGCAGCAACTTGCCGCAGCCTTCCTCCCCGGTCTTGTCTGGAGCGGGCAGCCCTCGACGATTGGCCTGCGGCAACTTCCTCGCGGCCAGCGCACGCGTCGCGTCTTCACCGTCGTACGATCCGGCAGCGGTCAACACCCGGCCATCCTCGCGTGCCGGGACGCTCTGCATCGAGCGGTCACCCTGTGCTCACGGCAGACATCGGCGGAGCACACAAACTGATAGCGCCGCTTGCGAAGGGAGCGGCCTGTGATCCGACGCGCTGCCCGATGCGTTTCATCACGCCTGCTGGTCGGATAGTGGAGTGAGTGATCTTGTCAGGGAGCCAGGACCGGCTGTCCGCCTGCGCTTGGACGAGAAAAGAATGTCTGGCTGTGCACCGTGCGTCCGGATGGCTTTACCCATGTCACGCCCGTCTGGTTCGTCTGCTTACTGACCTTCAAAGCGTGGTGTCGGAGGGCTGACGGCTCATGATCCCTGCGGTATCCCGAGTACGTAAGGTATGCCCAGGGCGGTGGCTTGGCCGAGGAACGTCGGTTCTTGCGTGGGAAGTTGCGGTTGGAGGCGGCCGAGCGGTTCCGGCACGGCGACGAGAACACGGTGATCGCGCACGACCTGCGTGTCAGCGTCCGGTCGGTGCAGCGCCGGGGCAAGGCCTGGTCCCGCGGTGGGCCGAGGAGCCTGGCCTCGAAGGGGCCGGCATCACTGGCGCTGCTGAGCGAGGACCTGTTCGCCGTGCTGGAGCGTGAGCTGCTCAAGGGCCCGGTGGCGCACGGCTGGCCGGAGCAGGCCTGGACCCTGTCGCGGATCAAGACGCTGATCGGGCGCCGGTTCCACAAGAGCTACACCGTGCAAGGGGTGGCAGCCCTGCTCAAGCGGCATGGCTGGAGCTGCCCGGTCCCCGCCCGCCGCGCGATCGAGCGGGACGAGAACGTGGTGGCCGGCTGGGTGAAGGAGACCTGGCCGAGCGTGGAAGAACCGTGGCGGCGCTCGACGCCTGGCTCGTCTTCGAGGACGAAGCCCGGTTTCTCGATGGGCTCTGTCAAGATTTCCGTGAAACGGTAACGGAGAGTCATGCTGGGCTGGCATGCACGGACTGTGCTGCGCTGCGCCGGTGACGCGCCGGTCGGGGCAGCGGGACGCTGCGATGGTGTGAGGGGATGTTGCAGCAGTTCCTTCCATACCTGGCCGCGGTGCTGGTGGAGCAGGTGCAGGTGTTGGAGGACGAGGTACTGATCGTCGCGCGGCCCCGGGACGGCACGGCCGTGCCCTGCCCCGGCTGCGGTACGCCGACCCGGCGAGTCCATAGCCGCTACCGGCGGCGTCTGGCCGATGCTGCCCTGGGCGGGCGTCCGGTCGTCATCGACCTGTGTGTCCGGCGCTTGTTCTGCGATACCGCTCGCTGCGCTCGCCGAACCTTCGTCGAGCAAGTAGCGGGGTTGACCGTGAGATACGGGCGCCGCACGGCCGCCCTCGCCGAGATCGTGCAGGTGCTCGCTCTGGCACTGGCGGGGCGGGCCGGCGCCCGGCTCGCGGTCGTTCTTCGCGCGTGTCCGGCGGAACCAATGACTCGGTGATGCGGCATGCCCTGGACCCGGTATTCCGGTGGCTCGGCCAGGCCGTGACCATATTCAGTCCGGTCGACGGTGCTCCGGCCTCATCGCTCGCCCACGACCTGCTCGAACTGCTGCTGGCCGATCGCACGACCATGAGCGACAGGGAACTCGGCGATCTCTACGACCGGGCGCTCCAGGGAACGCGGCTGCTGATGGACATGCGCCACCCCCACCTGGTGTCGGCCGTGCACGCCCTTCTCACGGCCTTCGGCCAGGACAGGGGACGAGTCCCCGGCGACGCACACGACGACGTCCTGCAGTTTCTGGCACAGCTCATCCAGCTCATGTTCGGTGACAGCGAGAGGGCACAACCATTGCCGGTGACCGTCTTCGATGCACTGTCCCATGCGCTGGCATCCCACCGACCCTTGGTGCACGCCCTCATATCGGCGGAAGACCGGGCCCTGATTGCGCGCCACCACGATCCGGCCACCGGCCCGCCGGAGTGAGCAGGCGGGCCGACGGCCAGCGAGGCAGTCGGTTGGCGACCCCGGTTACTTCGCCCGCCCGAAGCCTACATTTGTCCCGGCTGGTTTCGCTGAGGCGTATGCGCTCTACGCACTTCGAGCGACAGGTGCATCGAACCTCAGCCCGTTTCAGTCGATTTGCTTCTACCTCAAGGCGCCCCGGTCATCCGGCTCCGGCCCCGCATGTGCCGGACGAGATCACATCCAGCCCGGGAGCGCGGCACACGAAACCAGGAACGACCATGAATAGCGCAGCGTCGGAGTACTGCTACTTCACCAGTAGGTGCGGGTCACCACCGAGGCCATCACCAGAGCGGCCGCCGGCTCCCTCGCCACTCCCCGGACGGTGCTCCTGGGCCACTACGACGCCGCAGGCCGCCTGCAATACACCGGCCGCAGCACCCGCTGCCGTCCACTGCGGGGACGCGGCGGCCCTCCTGCGGCACGGTGATCCGGCGTGAGTGGCGGGCCAGGACCTTGTCGGCGATGGAGTCGTTCAGACCGGCTGCGAGGGCGCGGTCGCGTGGTCACCGTGCGGTCCGCCGGCAAAGGGTGGTTCCGGTTGCTGCCGCAGCGCTCCACCGCCGAAGCGGTCCCCCTGCCGCCGCGGCTGCCCTGGTTCCCGCAGCACCGGAGGCGCGTGCGGGGGCGGCGCTTACTCTTCGCCGGTACGCGCCGCCCTCGCACTTCACTCCCCAGTCAGGCGCCGTCTGCCCAGGGCCGGGGCGCTCACACGCCCCCGACCCGGGCCCGGACCTCGCGGATTGATGGGACTGGACCTTCCCCGGTGAATCTCCGACTCAGGCCACCAGGAAGCTTTGTTTAAATCAACGCTCCGGCGGCTGCAAGCCGACAAAAAATCGCAATCCATCTGACTGCCACTGCAGGAAGCAGCTTTCTGGCCATGACGTGGACCCGAATCTCGGTATCCGGATTGCCTGAAGCCCTCCGGGCTTCAGGCAAAGGTCGGGATCGAACTCCACGGACCGCTCTCTTTCCAGCCAGCTCATCGGTGCAGGTCGATAAGGACTGGTTTTTGAGCATGACCCCCGGTAAAATCGTCGCGCATTCGTCATCGGCACTCGCCGCTATTGCAACACTTTCAGCACTGCCAGGGAGAGTCGCTTTGCGGTGAGCTGGGGATCCGCGCCGGGAAGGAGAAGATGACTGATGGTCATCCGAACGGCGATGTCCGCCGCCATGTCGATGAGCTCCTCGTCCCGTTCGGGGAAACGCTCCGCGAGCCATGCGCGCAGCAGGCCCTGAGCCGCTTCGAAGATCGGGTCCGCACGTGCGGTGAGGTAGGGCAGCAGGCTGTCGGAGCCCTCCCTGGCAGCCATGACGACAGCCCGTATGAGCGGGTTGCGGTCGGCCTCGGTGAGGACGAAGAAAACAGCCGCCTCCAGAGAGGCACGGGTGTCCGGGAACCCGGGGTAAAGGGCTTGGGCCACGCTTTCCAGGAACTCGCGTGTCTCCCTGACCACCAGGGCACGGCCGAGGCCCGCCCGGTTGCCGAACTCCTTGTAAACCGAAGGGCGGGACACCTCGGCCGCCGCGGCGACGGCCGACAGACTCACCTGGTCCCAGCCCGCGGCACACGCCAGATCGCGTGCGGCGTCCAGTACACGCTGTCGCATGTGCTTACGCCATGCGACGCGTGGCGGATCGGGTACCACCGCACGAGCGTCACGGCCCGCAGTCTCCGTCTTGTTCGTGTGTGCCGCCATGCCGCAAGTCTGGCAGAACCACCCGGGCCGCGGTGACGTGGACGTCTCCACGCCCGGGGCGTGAAAGGCCCGCCACCCGGGGGAGGGGCACCCGGGTGGCGGGAGGGCCGCCACCCGGGCGGGGGGTGCCCGGGTGGCGACGACCCGTCATCCGGGCGGGGGGTGTGCCCAGGTGACGGAGGTCAGGGGTGGGATGCGGGTCGTCAGGAGCGCTTGCGGCGCACCAGGAAGAAGATCGCTCCACCGAGTACCAGCGCCGCGGCGCCAATTCCGAGGGGTACTGTCACGCTGGCTCCGGTTTCGGCCAGCGGTTCGCTGTCACCGTTGGCCCGGGCATCGTTTCCGGTGCCCTGCCCCGTCTCGTCCGAGGGGTTCGTGTTCTGCCCGTCGGCGTCTCCGCCGGTCCCGGTGCCGGGGTTCCGGGAAGAGGTGTCGTCCTTGGTCTCCGCTGTGGGGCCGGCCCCGGGCGCCGTCGCTGTGGGATTGGTGCCGGGAGCCTTTCCGTCCGTGGTAAAGGCGTACGCTCCGCGGTCGGGCGCGTCGGCGGACCGGCGGGCGCCGGTGATGTCCGTGGTGACCTGGGCCATCGGCTTCGCGGAGCCGATGGCCGGAGAGCCCTTGCGTAGCCGGAAGGCGGCTTCGGCGTTGTCGCCGGGCTCAACGATCTTGGGGTCGGCGATGATGTCGTGCGGGCCCTTCACCTCGGGCGCCCGCCCGCCGTAGTAGACGTTGTAGTCGTAGGTGACGTCGACGTTCTTGTGCCGGGAGTTCGTGGCCTGGCCCGGACGGCCGTAGGCGACGTTGTTGAGGATCTTGACGTCCGTGCTGTCGTGGGCGTAGACGTTGGCGTAGCTCTCCATACGGGTGCTGCGGCCGTTGCGGTACGTCGTGTTGTACAGGATGTCCACGTGCTGGCTCTTGAAGGAGTGGATGCCCGAGCCGCCGTTGTTGTAGGACACGTTGTTGGCGACCAGGACCCGTCCCTGGTAGTCGGGACCGCTTTCTCCCGCCTTCGCCTTGTCCTTGAGGGTGTCGATGATGATGCCGTTACCGTCCGAGTAGCACTTGCAGCGCTCCCACTTCACCTTCGTCTCGTTGTCGTGGACGATGTTGTTGGTGACTCGGATCTTGTATGTCCTGCCGTCGCCCCGGTCGATGTCCTGCGCGGCCAGGATCGAGATGCCGCTGGTGGCGAAGACGGTGTACCACGAGGTTGAGTGGACGTGGTTGCGGTCGATCGTCATGTAGTCGGCGCCGCGTGAGCCTATTCCCAGGCCGGGACAGTGGTGGACGGTGTTGCCGATGATGTCGATGTGGTGCGGCCTGGCGCCGGATGACTTGTTCGGCTCGGCCCAGATGCAGTTGCCGTTGTACTTCCCGTGCTTGGTACTGGCGCCCCGCTCGGCCTCGGACAGGGAGATGTCGGCGCTGTTGCCCTTGACCTCCAGTCCGCGGATGACGATGTGCGAGGCCCCGCTGACGCGGATGCCGTTCCACGCGGCGACGGGGTTGATGACGGGGCGGTGCCCCGGATGCGCCTGGAAGGTGATGGGTGCTCCGGCCCGGCCGGAGCGGGAGATCACCATCACGTCCGTACCTCCCGGTCGCTCCCGGTAGGTGCCGTTCATGATGGAGACGGTGTCTCCGGGCGCAGTGCTGTCAGCAGCCTTCTGCAGGGTACGGAAGGCGTCCGCCGGCGACGTCCCCCGATTGCTGTCGGAGCCGCTGGGGCTGACGTAGAACGTACGGGAAGCGGCCTGCGCCGTCTGCGAACCGGTGAGCCCGAAGGGTATCGCTGATCCGAACAGTACTGCTGACACTGCGTATACGCCTGTGCGTTTCATTGCTGCCTTTTCTTTGCGGATGCTCGCGCGAACGTCGCTCCGCCCGGTCTTGAGGGATCGGCGGGGACACCGTTGGTACGCGCAAGACCTCACGAGCGACCGAGGGGGAGGGACACCGCTTCGCACACCTGTAGCTTGAGGGAACAGCACCGGAGGCTTCGCATCCGGCATGGGCAGGCCCCGTCAGGCCCCGGCTCGCGGATCGCGGAGTGTCGGCAGCCCCACGCGTCAGCGGCTGCCCGCCCGCGGCGTCACCCGCCCAAGTTCGTTTTACGGGGAGCGAGTTGCAGGAGTGACGTTGGCAGACTCGCGCTTCAGATGCAAGGCGGTACGAGTTGTCAACGTTCTGACGATCCATCAACTCAGGACAGGATTTCACGAGAATGACACCAGGGGGTTGCGCGTCGGCATCGTGGTATACCAGCATGCCGCCATGCCAAGCATCGAGTACGAAACATCGGGTGCCGCCTCTCCTCCCCCCGTCACGCTGCCCCCCTTGAGGCAGCCGGCCTCCCGCACGGACCGGGTGCGTGACGCGCTGCGGCAGGCGATCCTCGACGGGGCGCTGCCTCCCGGGCGGGCACTGGTGGAGCGTGAACTCGCCGAGATGTACGGCGTTTCGAAGACCCCGGTGCGTGAGGCGCTCAAGCAGTTGCAGTCGACCGGTCTGGTGGAGATCAACGCCTACCAGGGCGTGAGCGTCCGACAACCCGACGACAGACTGGTGCGGGAGCTGTACTCCGCCCGGTGCGCGGCCGAACCCGAAGCCGTGCGGCTGGCCGCCGAGCAGCGCGGAGCCGCGCCGTACCCCGCGGCGCGGCGTGCGCTCGACGAAGCGGCCGCACTGATCGGATCCGGCGAAACGCAAGGCCTGGGCATCGCGAACCGGCGCTTCCACCGGGAGCTGTACACCGCCTGCGACAACAGCTTCCTGTGCGGTTTCCTGGACCAGTTGCAGGACCTGACCGCGTTCGTGGCGGGCCTGGGCTGGCGGCTGCGGGCGACCTTCGAGGAGGAGGCCGCGGAGCACACGGCCATTCTGGAGGCCATGGAACAGGGCGACGCCGACCGGGCCGAACACCTGACCCGTGCCCACATCCGCAAGGCCCAGCGGACCCTGTCCAGCGCGCTCGGGGACGAACGGTGAGAACCGAGATCTTCGCCCACCCGCTGTCGTTCCGCCGCGCGTCCCGGGCGGAGGCCGAGCGGCTGCGGGCCTCGGGGGTGGACCGGGTGCGTCTGGCGTACGCCTACCACGGAGGACGCTGGCTGCTGACGACGAGCGACCCGGCGGCCGTGGTGGACTTCCCCGCCGGCCGCTGGTTCGCCCGGCACGACGACTGCGGCGACGACGGAAGCGGTCTGTCCCTGCCCGTGCTCGGTGACGAGGCGACGGAGGCGACCGCGGCCCTGGTGGCCTCCGGTGTCGCCGTGACCGGCTGGCTGGTGGGTCTGCACCAGTCGGGTCTGGCCACCGCCCGGCCCGACCTGGCCCTGCGCAACGCCTTCGGCCACCCCTATCGGCACGCCCTGTGCCCCGCCCAGCCGGAAGCGGTCCGCTACGCCCGGACCCTGGTCGCCGAGACGGCCGGGCAGCCAGGAGTGAGCGGCCTGGAACTGGAGGCGTTCGGCTACCTGGGCTGGCAGCACCAGAGCGCGCACGACAAGTGCGGGGCGGCGCTGCGGCCGGTGGACCGCTGGCTCCTTTCTCTCTGCTTCTGCTCGGCCTGCGCCACCCGGTTCGCCGGGGCCGGCATCGACGGTGACGAGACGGCCGCCAGGACGCGGGCCGCCGTACTCGCGCAGCTGGCCGATCCACGACCGGCGGGCGGCATCGCGGAGGACGCCGTCACCGCCCTGGGCCAGGACCTGCACGACGCGGTCCTCGCCGTGCGAGCCGAGGTGACCGGCGACCTCGTACGGGCGGCGGCCGAGGCCTCGGGAGAGCTGCCGCTCTCCGTGCGCGCCACCGACGACCCCTACGCGTGCGACGGCAAATCCTCAGGCGACCTGCACGCACTGGCCTCCGCAGCCGGCTCCCTCACGGTCACGAATCTGGCCGGGGACGCCTGCGCTCTGCGACGGGACATCGTCGCGGCCGGACGCACCGGAGCCCAGGTCACGGCCGGCTGGCACCTGGGCGCCGCTCAGACCCACACCGAGGAGGAGCTCCTGGACATCGCCCGGCAGGCCCGCTCGCACGGGGCCGGCTCCCTCGTCCTCTACGCCTATGATCTCGCCCCCGCACCACGGCTGGAGTGGCTGCGCCGCCTGCCGCGGGGCCCGGTGGCCGGTGACCCGGCCACGTACGACAGACAACACGACAGACAAACGGAGCCGGCAAGATGACCGGATACCTGATACGCCGCCTACTCCAGCTGATACCCGTCGTCCTGGTCGTCTCCATGGTGCTGTTCCTCCTGCTGCGCCTGATGCCCGGAGACCCCACCTTGGACATCCTGGGCCAGGAGGCCAGCGCCGAGGACCGGGCAGCACTGCGCACCGACCTCGGCCTGGACGCCCCTCTCTGGAGGCAGTTCACCGACTGGATCAGCGGCATCGTACGCGGAGACCTCGGCGCCTCCTGGCTCACCGGCGAGGAGATCGGCACCGTACTCGGCGAGCGGCTCGCCGCCACGGTCGAACTCGGCCTCATCGCACTGTTCTTCGCCCTCTTCATCGGCATACCCGCCGGCGTCCTCGCCGCGGTGAAGCGACGCACGCCCACCGACACCGCACTCAACTCCGCCGGTCTGCTGGCCCTGTCGGCACCGCACTTCTACCTGGCCGCGCTGCTCATCCTGGTCTTCGGTCTGTGGCTGAAGCTGCTGCCGCCCTCCGGGTACGTGCCGTTCACCGAGGACCCGGTGGAGAACCTGCGGCACATGGTGCTGCCGGCGGTCACCATCGGCTCCACCATCGCCGCCGTCACCATGCGCCAGACCCGCGCCGCCCTGCTGGCCGCGTTCAACGAGGACTACATCCGTACCGCGGAAGCCAGCGGCCTGTCCCGCCGTCGGATCGTCGGCGTCTACGCCCTGCGCAACGCCATCGTCCCCGTCGTGACCGTCGTGGCCCTGCAGATCGGCGCACTGATGAGCGCCACCGTGGTCACCGAGACCGTCTTCACCGTCCCCGGCATGGGCACCCTGATCGTCAACGGCATCTTCAGCCGGGACCTGCCCGTCGTCCAGGGCGCCGTCCTGATGGTCGTGGTCTTCGTCCTCCTGGTGAACCTGCTGGCCGACCTGATCTACGCGTGGCTCGACCCGCGCATCACGTACTGACAGGAGCGACGATGGCCACCGACACCCTCGCCCCGGCCTCGCGCCGCCCGGTCCTCGACCGGTTGCGCCAC
Source organism: Streptomyces sp. NPDC052701 (assembly GCF_040678355.1). NCBI lineage: Bacteria > Bacillati > Actinomycetota > Actinomycetes > Kitasatosporales > Streptomycetaceae > Streptomyces > Streptomyces sp. NPDC052701. The sequence continues at coordinate 29,220 of NZ_JBFATO010000049.1, read as the reverse complement.
GACCGCCGCGCCCAACTCGCCCTGCCTGTCCTGTTGCTGCTGGTACTGGCGGCCGCCGCCCGGCCGTTCATGACCGAGCGCATGCGCGCCACCGACACGGACCGTCTCCTCACCGGCCCCAGCGCACAGCACCTGCTGGGCACCGACGAACTCGGCCGGGACATCCTGGCCCGCATCGTCGCCGGAGCACTCGTGACCGTCGAAGTCGCCACCGTCACCGTGGGCGCGGCCCTCGTGGTGGGAACCGTCCTCGGCCTTGTGGCCGGATACCGCGGCGGATGGCTGGACGCCGTCATCATGCGTGTCTCCGACGGGCTGCTCGCCTTCCCGCTGCTCGTACTCGCCCTCACCGTGGTCGCCGCCCTCGGCCCGGGCCTTCGCAACGCGCTCATCGCCATCGCCGTGGTGACCACCCCCCGCTTCGCCCGGGTCGTCCGCGGAGAGGTGCTGTCCCTGCGGACCCGTGAATGGGTCTCGGCCGCGCGCATCGTGGGCGTACCGCAGTCCGCCATCATGCGCCGCCACCTGCTGCCGCACCTGGCCGGCACCCTGCTGGTCTTCGCCGCGCTCCAGGTCTCCACCGCCATCATGGCCGAGGCCGCCCTCAGCTTCCTCGGCCTGAGCGTGCAGCCCCCGCAGCCCAGTTGGGGCGCCATGGTGGCCAGTGGAACCGACCATCTCAGCGCCAACTGGTCGCTGAGCGTCTTCCCCGGCCTGGCCATCCTCATCACGGTCGCCGCGTTCAACATGCTCGCCGACGCCCTGCGCGACGCGCTCGACGCGCACCGGCCGCAGCTGACGCCGCCTCGCTGACCCACTGAGCCGCGCCCTCACCGGCGCGCCGAGCGGCTTCCCTGCTCACCGGCACAAAGGCCACGCCCCGCTGCCCCACACAGCCGCAGCCTCCTTGCGGGCGGTCCCTCTCCGCTCCGCCTCCCCAGCACCCGCAATCCGCACAAGGAAGTGCTCTGCCATGCCCCTTTCCTCCGTCGGCCTGTCACGCCGCGCCGTCCTGGCCGGAGCCGCCGCCACCACCGCCCTCGGCCTCGCCGGATGCGGCGGCTCGGACTCGTCCGGTTCCTCCTCCGGCACCCTCACCGCGGGATTCGACAACGAGCCGGTCACCCTGGACCCGGCGCTGAGCGCCGCCATCTCCTCCGACCGCAACGTGCTGAACCTGTTCTTCGACGCGCTGCTCCGTCAGCGTCCGGACGGGACCTTCGAAGCGGCGCTCGCCACCCGGTGGGACGCCGACGACTCCGCGGTGACCCTCACCCTGCGCCGGGGCGTCGAGTTCCACGACGGGACGGCCTGCGACGCCGAGGCCGTGGTCTTCAACCTGCGCCGGGTGATGGACCCTGCCACCCGCTCCACCAAGGCCGCGGCGCTCGCCAACGTGGCCTCCGTCGAGGCGCCGGACGCCAGGACCGTCAGGATCGCGCTCAAGTCGCCCGACCCGCTCCTGCTCACCCACCTGGCACACGAGGCGGGGATGATCGCCTCCCCCGCCGCCCTGAAGAAGCACGGGGCGGACTTCGGACGCCGGCCCGTCGGCACCGGCCCCTTCACCTTCGCCCAGTGGCGGTCCAAGGTACAGCTGACCGCGAAGCGCAACGACGCCTACTGGGCGAAGGCCGCGGACGGCAGCAGCCTGCCGAAGCTGGACAAGGTCGTCCTGCGCTTCGTCACCGAGGCCAAGGTCCTGCGCGCCGAACTGTCCACCGGCGGCGTCCAGCTGGTACGCGCCCTGCCACCGGAGGAGTACAAGCAGCTCGGCGGCGACAAGCAGGTCGTCATCAAGGACGGAGGGGTGCGCCGCGCCTACTACGTCGCCCTCAACGTCACCAAGGGGCCGTTCAAGGACCCGAAGGTGCGAGCCGCGTTCGCCCGCGCCGTCGATCGCCGCGCGGTGGGCAAGGCGGCCGCCGGTGACGAGTACGACATCGCCCCGTCCTTCGCGACCTCCTCCGACTGGTTCTACGACGACTCCATCGCCCCGCTCCCCCACGACCCCGCCAAGGCGCGCAGCGCCCTGGCGGAGGCCGGATCGCGCGGTGAGGTCCCCATTACCGTCGTCGCCCGCCGCCGGGCTCCCGACCCCACCATCGCCGAACTCCTGCAGAGCCAGCTCACCGCCGCCGGTTTCGCCCCCAAGGCCGAAGTCCTCGAGTTCCAGACGCAACTGGACCGCATGAAGAACCGGGACTTCGACGCCGCACTCCTGGTGATCGACATACCGCGCCTGGACCCGTCGCTGGCGTTCGACCCGTACTTCACCAGCGACGGACCGAACAACTGGTCCGGGCTGGACGACCGCGTCCTCGACGCGCTGCTGGACGAGGCGGCCGGCACCGGCGACAGGCCGGCGCGCAAGCGCGCCTACGCCGATGCGCAGCGCCGCATCATCGACAACAACTACTGGGTCTTCCTGCACCAGGCCAAGTCGCCCCTCATCCACAGCAGCAGGCTCAAGGGCGTCCAGCTCGACGTCGACGGCCAGTGGCGGCTCGCCGAAGCCCGCCTGGACGGGTGAGGACCGGCCATGCCCCTTCTCGAGATCGAAGACCTGAGCGTCACCTTCAACGGCACCCCTCCCAGCCCTCCGGTGCGCGCCGTGGACAGCGTCGACCTGCGTCTGGAAGCCGGCGAGACCCTGGCCGTCGTCGGTGAGTCGGGCTCCGGCAAGACCGTCACCGCCCTGAGCCTGCTCGGGCTCAACCCGCCCGAGCCCGTGTGCACCACCACCGGTTCCCTCCGGCTGGACGGCACCGACCTGCGCACTCTGGACAGCAAACAGTGGCGGTCCGTACGGGGCCGTCGGGTGGCCATGGTCTTCCAGGACCCCGCCTCCGCGCTCAACCCGCTGCTCACCATCGGCACCCAGATCGCCGACGCGGTCCGCGCCCACGAGCGGCTCACCCGCGAACAGGCCCGGCGCCGCGCCGTCGAGGCCCTGGAGCAGGCCCGGATGCCGGATCCGGAGAGCAGGCTGCGGCAGTACCCGCACGAGCTGTCCGGCGGCATGCGGCAGCGCGCCGCCATCGCCCTGGCCATCGCGGCCCGCCCACGGCTGCTGATCGCCGACGAGCCGACGACCGCCCTGGACGTCGCCGTGCAGGCGGAGATCATGGCGATGCTCCGTTCCCTGTGCGTGGACCTCGGCATGGGGCTGATCCTGATCACCCACGACCTCGGTGTGGTCGCCGAACAGGCCGACCGGGTGGCGGTGATGTACGCCGGCCGCGTCGTCGAGAGCGGCCCGGCCGCACACGTCCTGAAGAGTCCGCGGATGCCCTACACCCAGGCGCTGCTCGCGGCCACCCCGCGGCTCGACGCGGCGGCGCGCACCCGTCTGGTGTCCATCGAGGGCCAGCCGCCCCGGCTCCGTGACCGGGCCCCCGGGTGCTCCTTCGCCCCCCGGTGCCCCGTCGCCGTGGCCGACTGCACGACCGGTGTCCCGCCGCTGGCCGTCTTCGACGGCGACCACGCCGCCGCCTGCCTGTTCGCCGACGCCCCGGTGGAGCTGCCCGCCCCGCAGCCGGCACCGGCGGCCGCGAGCGACCCCGGTCCGGCGGTCGCGGCCGCGGACGGGCGACCGCTCGTGGAGTTCGACGCGGTGGACCTGCGGTATCCGGTCCGCGGCGGGGTGCTGCGCCGGGTGACCGGCCACGTCCACGCCGTGCAGGAGGTCAGCCTGCGGGTCGAGGCGGGCGAGACGCTGGCGCTGGTGGGCGAGTCGGGCTCCGGCAAGACCAGCCTCACGAAACTGCTGCTCCGTCTGGAGCGCCCGTCCGGCGGAACCGTCCGCTACGACGGCATCGACGTGACGCGTCCCGGCCCGGCCGGCCTGCGGCGGCTCCAAAGGGAGGTGCAGGTGGTCTTCCAGAACCCGTACGCGAGCCTGGACCCCCGGCTGACCGTCCGGCAGATTCTCGCGGAACCGCTGAACGTGCACGGTCTCGACGCCGACGAGGACACCCTCACGAAACTCCTGCGGGACGTCGGGCTGGACTCCTTCGCCCTGGACCGCTTCCCCTCCGCCTTCTCCGGCGGGCAGCGCCAGCGCATCGCCATCGCCCGGGCCCTGGCCCTGCGTCCCCGGCTGATCGTCTGCGACGAGGCGGTCAGCGCCCTGGACGTGTCGATCCAGGCACAGGTGCTCAACCTGCTCGCCGACCTCCAGGCGGAGCACGGCATGGCCTATTTGTTCATCACCCACGACTTGGCCGTGGTCCGCTCGGTCGCGCACCGCATCGCGGTGATGCGCCACGGCCGGATCGTCGAGGAAGGGACGGCGGAGGAGATCTACGCCGCCCCCGCCCACGAGTACACCCGCGAACTGCTCGCCAGGGCGCCCGGTCGGCACGGCACCCCGGCTGGCACGCCCGCGCGGTCCTCGGCGGCCGGCGACGTCCGGCCGCCCTCCACCACACCGACCTCGCAGAACAAGGAACGGAGCCCACTGTGGCGAAGGTGACCAGGGTCGACCTGACCTCGATCAACACCCCCCGGCACAACAGCATCACCTGCGGCCACATCCTCGTCGAACTCCACACCGACGACGACTCGCTGGCCGGAGTCGGGGAGATGTCCGACCTCCAGCACCTGCCGCGTTTCCACTTCGACGTGCCGGAGCTGGAGGCCACCCTCAACGAGATCCTGGTGGGACTGGACGCCCTCCAGCTCACGGAGGTCGAACGACGCCTGGAGGCCAACTTCCCCCAGGCCGGGTACATCTACGACAAGAGCCGCGCCATCAAGTGCGGGGTCGACATCGCGTTCTGGGACCTGGCGGCCAAGCAGCTCGGGGTCCGGGTGTGCGACCTGCTGGGCGGCGCCGTCCGCGAGTCCGTCCCCATCGCATACCCGATCTTCCGCCAGCAGCACGAGGAGGACGTCGAGCGCAACCTCGCCATGGTGGAGCGGCGCGTCGCGGAGGGCTTCGAGTTCTTCCGGGTGTACGTCGGGCGCCGCCTGGATCTGGACGAGCGGTTCCTGCGCGCGGCCCGCGAACGCTTCGGCGACCGGATCACCATCAAGTCGCTCGACTTCTCCAACCTGCTGGACGCCAAAGCGGCCTGCAACTTCGCCGAGCGGGTCGCCGACGTGGGCTTCGACCTCGTGGAGGCGCCGGCCCCCAACCACGACGTCCGCGGGCTGGTGTACGCGCGCGACCGCCTGCCCGTACCGATCAGTGAGCACGTCTACGGCTTCCGGTGGGCGCTCGACCTGGTCGCCGCCGACGCGGTCGACGTGTTCAACGTCAGTGTCATCGCGATCGGCGGCATCACCCCGGCCCGGCGGATCTTCGCGATCGCCGAGGCGGCCGGGAAGTCGTGCTTGGTCGGAACCACGCAGGAACTGTCCGTCGGTACGGCCGCCGCGGCCCACGTCGCCATGGCGATGCCACCGGTCACCGTGCCCAGTGACCCCGTGGGGCCGTTGCTCTACACCCGGGACGTAGTAACCGAACCGGTGCGCTACACCGGTGGCCGGCTGCACGTGCCGTCGGGCCCCGGTCTGGGCATGCGGCTCGATCCGGAGCTGGTCAAGGCGTCGTCCGGTCCGCTCACCTGGGCCGCCACCAGCGCCGCTGCCGTCGTGGACCGTCAGCAGGCCGCACGGTGACGGGCCGCTTCGACGGGGAGCCCGCAGCGGACGGGCGGTTCGCCGGCCTGGTCGCCCTCGTCACGGGCGGAGCCCGCAACATCGGACTCGCCATCGCCGTCCGGCTGGCCGCCGAAGGCGCCGCCGTCGCCGTCAACGGCCCCGACGTACAGGAGGCGGAAGCGGCGGCGGCGGCGCTGCGGGACCGTGGGGCGCGTGCCGTCGCGTGCCCGGGGGATGTCTCCGACCCGGCGCAGGTCGAGGCCTGCGTCGCCCGTGCCGTCCAGGAACTGGGCGGACTGGACGTGCTGGTCAACAACGCCGCCACTCCGATGCTGGGCCGCGGTCACCTGCTCGACCTCGACCCCGCGGACTGGGACCGCAGCTTCGCCGTCAACGCCCGGGGCACTTTCCTGTGCACCGTCGCCGCGGCCCGGGTCATGCCGGCCGGCGCGGCGATCGTCAACATCTCCTCCGTCGGCGCGACCCGCGCCCACCGTTCGGCGGTCGCCTACGACGCCTCCAAGGGCGCTGTCGAAGCCACCACCAGGGCGACGGCCCTGGAGCTCGCTCCCCTGGGCATCCGCGTCAACGCCGTCGCGCCGGGCCCCGTGGTCAACGACCGCTTCGAGCTGCTGGACGCCGCCCAGAAACGCGCCCGTGCCCAGCCGGTGCCCCTCGGCCGCGTGGGCGACGGTTCCGACGTCGCCGCGGCCGTCGCCTTCCTGGCCTCGGCGGACGCCTCGTTCATCACCGGCCAGGTGCTCACCGTGGACGGCGGGCTGGCGGCCCAGATCAGACCGCCGGGCACCGACCCGGCCCTCGACTCCCCCGCCACCACCTCGGTGCACACCACCACCAACCAGCCCTAAGGACCCGCATCATGACCGAGACGCCCCAGGCGCCGCTGAATCCCGACGACCTGGCCGCTCTCCACGAGGCCAGCACCGCCACCATCACCACCCAGCTCTTCAAGCACGGCCTGCGCAACACCTTCCTCGCCGGACTCACCTGCGTGACCTCCGGTGCGCAGCGCATGATCGGCGAGGCGTTCACCCTTCGCTACATCCCGGCGCGCGAGGACATCGACACCCTCGACGTGTACGACGACTACGACCACCCGCAGCGCGCCGCCATCGAACAGGTCGGCCCCGGACAGGTCCTGGTCGTGGACTGCCGTGGCGAGGGCCGGGCGGCCTCCGCCGGCAACATCCTCCTCACCCGCCTCTCGGTACGCGGTGCCGCTGGGCTGGTCACCGACGGCACGCTGCGCGACATCGAGGAGATCGGGCGTCTCCCATTGCCCGTCTACGCCACCGGCTCGGCGGCGATGACCAACCTGGCCCTGCACCACGCCGTCGACCTCCAGGTCCCGATCGGCTGCGCCGGAGTCGCGGTCTACCCGGGCGATGTGCTGGTCGGCGACGCCGACGGCGTGGTCTGCATACCCCGCCACCTGGTTCCGGTCATCGCCCGCCAGGCCCGCGAGCAGGAGCGGCTGGAGGCATTCATCACCGAGCGTGTCGCCGCCGGCGCCCCACTGCGCGGCACCTACCCGGCGGACGCCGAAACCCTGCGCGCCTACGAAGAGAGCCGTCTCACCCCGTCCCTCAACGACTGATCCCTCCCCCCTCCCGCGGCGGGGCAGTCCCGCCGCGGGCCGGCCACCCGGCCGGACCAGCCTCCGAGGAAGAAGGCAGGAACCATGGTCAACCCCTCCCCCACGACATCCGGCAGATCTCTGGCGCTCCTGGTAGCGGGCGCGCTCGTCGGCGGCCTGATCTCCGCCGCCACCGCCGGACAGGCGTCCGCCGCCGACGTCACCGGTGACTTCGACACCACCGCACCCAGCACGACGCCCTCCGGCTGGTCGGTGACGGGCTCGGGCGGCGACGCCACCGTGCAGGACGTGCCCGGCACCGTCGACCGGAGCCTGCGTCTGCAGGACACCTCCACGAGCGCCCCGGTCACGGCGGGCACGAGCTTCGGCACCACGTCCTCGACCGTCGTCGCGGGTTTCAGGCTGCGCGCCGCGCAGACCTCGGCGACGATCGGCGTGCACCTCGACAGCGCGAGCGGGCACAGCGTCACCGTGGCCATGGGCGCGGGTGGGCGTTTGTACACCTACGACGCGGCCCGACGAGTCGACCTGGGCGCCTACGAGGCCGACCGCTGGTACGACATCAAAGTGGTGGCCCACCCGTCCACGGCGACCGCCGAGCTGTACATCGACGGCGAGCGCAAGGCCAAGCGCCTGGCGTTCCGGACCTCCGCCACGGCACTCAACAGCCTTCGGGCCGGCGTGTCCACTGCCGGTACGGGCACCGCCTGGGTCGACGACGTCCGCACCACCACCGAGAGCGCCCCCGGGGGATGGCGGTACCTCGGCTCGGTCGCCCCGCGCACCGCACGGCAGGTCGGCACCTCCAACCTGATCATCGGGGCCGAGACCCTGGACCGTGACTACGCCGACTACCAGGCGTTCGCGCCCTACCTGGGACGGCTCGGCGCGACCAGCGCCCGGCTCCAGGGCGGCTGGGCGAAGACGGAGAAGGCCAAGGGCGTCTACGACTGGACGTGGCTCGACCGGATCGTCGACGACGCCCACGGCCGGGGGGTCAAACCCTGGCTCCAGCTGTCCTACGGCAACGGCGCCTACCCCGGAGGAGGCGGCTCCGGCCTCGGCGGCAAGCTGCCCACCTCCGCCGAGGCCCTGGCCGCATGGGACGCCTGGGTGACCGCCATGGTGAAGCGGTACAAGAACCGGGTCACCGAGTGGGAGGTCTGGAACGAACCCAACCTCGCCGGCATCCCGGTGGCCGACTACACCGACTTCTTCGTGCGCACGGCCACCCGCATCCGCGCCGAACAGCCGGACGCCGTCATCTACGGCCAGGAAGCGGGCATCGACGTTCCCTACGCCCGGGACTTCCTCGTCCGGCTCGCCGAGAAGGGCAAGGCCGACCTGCTGGACGGCTTCACCTACCACCCGTACAACCCCAACCCCGACGACGCGTGGACCTACGGGCAGGTGGAGAAGCTGAGGGAACTGATCGCCCGATACGCGCCCGGTGCCGTCCTGCGGCAGGGCGAGAACGGCGCGCCCAGCAGGCCCGGCAGCTTCGGCGCCCTGGGCGACCTGGACTGGACGGAACTCAGCCAGACGAAGTGGGTCCTGCGCCGGGTGCTCAACGACCTGGGACGCGGCATCAGCACCAGCGTCTTCAGCATCTCCGACCTGCACTACCCCTCGAAGATCAACAGCAAGGGGCTGCTGCAGACCAACACCGACAAGAGCATCCGCTACGCCAAGCCCTCGTACTACGCGGTCCAGAACGTGGCGTCCCTCTTCGACAGCACGGTGGAGCCGCTGACCGGCTACACCTGGAGGGCCACGCCCGGCACTTCGCTCACCGTCCAGGCGTTCGCGAAGCGCGGCACCGGCCGCCAGATCGTCGGCGTCTGGTCCGGGGCGGCCAAGCCCAGCGAGGAGAACACCCGCAGGTCCACGGATCTGACGTTCACCGGCGGCAACTTCGAGGATCCGGTCTACGTGGACGTACGCACCGGGGCGGTCTTCGACGTCCCCGCCGCGAACTGGTCGGTCCAGGGCGACTCGCACACCTTCCGGGACGTGCCGGTGTACGACTCGCCGGTGCTCATCGCGGACCGTTCCGTCATCAAGTTCTAGTGCCCGGCCGGTCCCCGCCCCGGACGGGGCGGGGACCGGCCCAGGAGGCAACCGTGCACGCCGCTGTCAGAGCCGCGCTGAGGTCGATCGTCGGTACCGGGTACTACCGTGAGACGGACGGCGACCTCGTTCCCTTCTCCCGGGACGCGACTCCCCTCTTCACCGCCCGGCCCGACGCCGTCGTCTTCCCCGCCGACACGCAGGAGGTGTCGGCCGTCCTGCAACTCGCCACCCGGCACGGCATTCCGGTCGTACCGCGCGGAGCCGGCTCCAATCTGTGCGCCGCCACCGTCGCCCTGCGCGGCGGCGTCGTCCTGGCCCTCACCCGCCTCGACCGCATCCTGGAGATCGAACCGGCCGAGCTGCTCGCCCGGGTCCAGCCGGGCGTCACCAGCGCGGCGCTCTCCGACGCGGCCGCTCACCACGACCTCCTGTGGGCGCCCGACCCGGGCAGCCGCACCGTCGCGACGATCGGCGGCACCATCGCCACCAACGCGGGCGGACTGCGCGGCCTGAAGTACGGCGTCACCCGCGACTACGTCCTCGGCCTGGAGGCGGTCCTGCCCACGGGAGAGGTGGTCCGCACCGGCGGGCGCCTGCACAAGGACGTCGCCGGGTACGACCTCACCCGCCTGCTCACCGGCTCCGAGGGCACCCTCGCCGTGATCACCGAGGCGACCCTCGCGCTGCGGCCCGCGCCGCGGAGTTCGGGAACCGGGGTCGCCTACTTCCCCGACCTCGCCGCCGCGGGCCGTGCGGTCGCCGCGATCATCTCCGGCGGCGTACTGCCCGCCACCCTCGAGTTCCTCGACCGGCCCTGCATCGAGGCGGTGGAGGCCTTCGCCGGACTCGGCCTGCGCACCGACGCCGGGGCGCTGCTCCTCTTCGGCGACGACGGCGAGCCCGATGCCGTCGGGCGCGCTCTGGAGCGCATGAGCGAGGCCTGCACCGGCCAGGGGGCGCTCGAGGTCACCAGGGCGGCCCACGTCGCCGAGGCCGACGCGCTGCTCGCCGCCCGCCGGTGCGCCCTGCCCGCGCTGTCCCGGCTCGGCGCGCTGACCATCCTGGAGGACGCCACCGTCCCCCGCCCGCGCATCGCCGAGATGGTGGAGCGCATCGACGAGATCGCCGACCGGCACGACGTCACCATCGCGACCTTCGGGCACGCCGGCGACGGCAACCTCCACCCCACGTGCGTGGTCGGATCGCGCGAGGACACCGAGACCATCGCGCGGGCGGAACTCGCCTTCAAGGACATCTTCACCACCGCCATCGAGCTCGGCGGCACCATCACCGGCGAACACGGCGTCGGAAAGGCCAAGCTCCCGTACCTGTCCACGCAGCTCGGTCCCGACCAGGTCTCGCTGCTGCGCCGGGTCAAGAACGCCTTCGACCCGGCCGGAATCCTCAATCCCGGAAAGCTGGGTTCATGACCGACCCCGTCTTCGACCCCGACCTCCTGTCCCGGTGCATCTCCTGCGGCTTCTGCCTGCCCGCCTGCCCGACCTACGCCGAGACCGGGGACGAGGCATCGTCGCCCAGGGGCCGGATCACTCTCATGCGCGCCCTCCAGAACGGCGACCTGGACCCCTACGACCCCACGCTCAAGGAGCAGTCCTCGCAGTGCCTGGGCTGCCGCGCCTGCGAACCGGTGTGCCCGGCGGGAGTCGAGTACGGGCAACTCCTCGAACAGTGGCGCGACCACCAGTGGAAGGGCCGCAGACAGCCTCTGCTCGCACGGGTCCTGATGCTGGCCGCCCGTATGCGCCCGGTGTTCCGCCCGCTCGGCGCGCTGCGCAGGGTCCCCGGCGGCGGGCCCGCGGCCGGGGACCCGCCCGCCGCGTCACTCATGCTCGGATGCTTCGAACGGGTGCTGTTCCCCACGGTCAGCCGGGCCGCCCGACAACTCGCGCCCGAGCTGGCGGTCCCCGCCGGCCAGGGATGCTGCGGCGCCCTGCACGCCCACAACGGCGACACGGCGGCGGGCGAACGCCTCGCCCGACGGCTGGGAGACGACCTGCCCGGCACCATCGTCACCACGTCCGGAGGATGCGCCGCCCACGTGGCGTCGGTCCTCGGCTCCGAACGGGTGCGGGAACTGTCCGCCTACCTGACCGGCCGCGGCGCGAGGGGGGAGCTCAGGGTGGACGGGCGCCGGGCCAGAGTCGCACTGCAGGATTCCTGCCACCTGCGCAACGGGCTCGGCGTGTGGAAACAGCCCCGCGAACTGATCGGCCAGGTCGCCGACTACGTCGAACTGCCCTCCGCCGCCACCTGCTGCGGGGCAGCGGGCACCTACTCCCTGCTCCGGCCACGCGAATCCCGCCGCATCCTCGACGCCAAGATCCGTGAGATAGAAGCCGCCGGCGTCGACTACGTCGCCGCGGTCAACCCGGGCTGCCTGCGCCAACTGCGCACCGGCCTGCGTCGCGCCCGGTCCCGGGTGAAGGCCGTACACATCGCCGAACTGCTGGCGCGGGCGGCACAGCACCCGCCCGAGTGACACGAACCGCACACCAGGCCACAGCCTTCCGTCCCCTCACCGAGAGGTAGCACATGCCCACCCCCGCCCCGTCACCGGACGGCGCCTCGGCACACGCCCGCACGGCCGCCCGCGCCACGGCCCAGGCCCGCGCCGCCGCCCCGGCCCTCGCCGCGCTCCCCCTGCCCGCACGCGCCCGTCTCCTGCGCGGCCTGTCGCACGCGCTGGGAGAGAACGCCGTCCACCTGGCGGCCGTCGCCGAAGAGGAGACCCGGCTCGGGACCGAGCGCCTGCGCGGCGAAATACGGCGTACTCAGGCACAGTTGGAGATGTTCGCCGACGTCGTCGAGGCCGGAGCGTTCCTCGACGTCATGATCGACCCGCCCGACCCCGCCGCGCGGCCCGCACCGCGGCCCGACATCCGCCGTATGCTGGTGCCGCTCGGGCCGGTCGCGGTGTTCTCCGCCTCCAACTTCCCGTTCGCGTTCTCCGTACTGGGCGGTGACACCGCCAGCGCGCTCGCCGCGGGCTGCCCCGTGGTGGTCAAGGCACACGAGGGGCATCCCCGGCTCTCCGACCTGACCCGCGAACTGACCGCCGCAACGCTCCCGGCGGGTGTCCTGAGCGTCGTCCACGGCCGCGAGACGGGCCGGAGCCTGGTCACCGATCCCGTCATCCGAGCGGTCGGCTTCACCGGCTCCACGTCCGGCGGCCGGGCACTGTTCGGCCTCGCCAACAGCCGGCCCGACCCGATCCCCTTCTACGGCGAACTCGGCTCGCTCAATCCGGTGGTGGTCACACCGGCGGCCGGCGCGGCACGCGGGGCGGACATCGTCCGCGCGTACATCGCCTCGGTCACCCTGGGCCAGGGACAGTTCTGCACCAAACCCGGCCTGCTCTTCCTGCCGGCCGGCCACGGCCTGGAGGACCATCTGCGCCAGGGGATCGCGGCAGTCCAGCCGGGCCCCCTGCTCGGCGACTGGATCAGCACCGCCTACCGCGCCACCCTCGCGGAACTCGCCGCCCACCCCGCGGTGCGCCCCCTGCACCTCGCCGAGGAGCCGGACGATCCCAGGGCCGGCGCTCCCGCTCTCCTCACTACGTCGGCCGAGGAGGTACGAGCCTGTCCCGAACTGCTCCGGGAATGCTTCGGTCCCGCCTCACTGGTCATCACGTACACCTCGGCCGACGACCTGCTGGACACCCTGCACACCCTGCCGGGCGGTCTCACGGCGACCATCCACGGACAGGAGCGCGAGGACGAGCTTCTCGTCCGCCGGCTGTCGGCCGCGCTCAGCGCCGGGCGTCTTGTCTGGAACGGCTGGCCCACCGGCGTCGCCGTGACCGCCGCCATGCACCACGGCGGACCGTGGCCCGCGACGACGTCCCCCCTGCACACCAGCGTCGGCAGCAGAGCCGTCGCCCGCTGGATGCGGCCCGTGGCCTACCAGAACATGCCGGAGGAACTCCTTCCCGAGCCGCTCCAGCGCGCCAACCCGTGGAACGTCCCCCAGCAGGTGGACGGCGGTCCCTGACCGGGTGATCCGCACAGCAGCCGGTTGCGGCCGTCGCCCCGCGGCCGCACCGGTCCGCGCACCGGTCGGGTCAGTCTGCGCACCGATCGGGTCAGACGGAGGCGCGCGCCACGAACTCCGCCTTGACACGGACCGTCTTGTGCACCTTCCGGCCGCTCAGGCGCTCGGTGAGCAGCCGGGCGGCCGCCCGGCCGACCTCGGTCGCGGGATATCGGATGGTGGTCAGCTGGGGACGTACGAGAGAGGCGAACGAGGCGTCGTCGTGGCCGATCAGAGCCACGTCGCCCGGGATGTCGATGCCTAGCTCGTGCGCCTTGTCCAAGGCGCCGACGGCGATCACGTCATTGCCGCAGAAGACCGCGTCGGGACGGTAGCGGCGGCTCATGAGCTCGCCGAATCCGGCTGCTCCGGCTTCCCGCGTGTGCTCACCCCTGACCACCAGCTCGTGCGGCAGCGACATGCCGAACTGGAGGGCGAGGGCCCTCAGGTGTTCCAGACGGGGATCCCCGCCGGTGGCGTCCCGAGGCCCCGCGATCATGGCTATGCGCCGTCGTTGTGCCGCGGCCACCTGCTCCAGGGCGTGCCGGGTGGCCACTCGGGCGTCGGGCGTCACGAGATCGATCGGGCCGAAGGAGACGTCGGCACTGACGACGACGGGCATTCCGGCATCGGCGAGGGGCTTGAAGTCACGTGGCTTGAGCCGGAAGGGGGTGATGACGACCCCGGCGAAGCGCTGCTGCACCGCCTCCGCCAGAAGGGCCTGCTCCTCATCCCGGCGCGCGCGGGTGTTGCAGACGACGACGTGCAGCCCGAGGCCGCGCAGCTCCTCCTGAAGGGTCGCCGCCAGTTGTGCGAAGAAGGGGTTGGCGATGTCCGGCACGATCAGCGCGACCAGGCTCGACCGACCGGTTCGCAGGCTGCGCGCCGTGACGTTCACGGTGAAGGACAGTTCGGCGATGGCCGCTTCCACCGCGGCACGGGTCTCGGGAGCCACCGGCCGCTTGCCGGAGAGCACGTACGAGACCGTGGCGGACGACACCCCGGCCGCACGGGCGACATCGGCCATGGTGACCCGCTCTGGCACAGCACACGCTCCTTTCGGACGGCCACCCTACTTCACCTCGCACGCCATCGTGGAAGCGCTCTCACCGGGAGCCGTCCGACCGGACGCCGACAGCGCCATCCCAGGTCGTGGGCGTGCGGAGGCGGGAGGAGGAGCCGAGGAAGGGCCCAGGAAGGGGGCTTGCGGTCCCGGGGAGGACGGTCTCCCCGCCAGGGCCGGCCGTCCCCCTGCGCTACGCCGCCGGGGAGCGGTCCGCCGGGCCCGCTTCGAGGGCCCTTGCGCGCCCCGGACGCGGGACTGCCAGGTGCCCTCGGCCCGGCGTGGCCGATGTCGCCCTGCTGTCCCGGTTCCCTACGAGCTCTCCACCCGGCGCAGGCGCACCAGCGCGCTCGCGCAGTCACCCGGCGGCAGCTCGGGCAGCGGCAGGCCGAAGCCGGTCAGGGCCGCCCCGGACCACACCCGTCCGGTGTCCTCGTCCCGGTATCGGGCTCCCTCCTCCAGTCCGCGCAGTCGCAACGGCGGCTGCGCGGGTCCGAAGGCAGTGCTGGGCCGCCAGATCAGCACGACCACGCGGTCGCCGTCCTCACCGAGGTACTGGACGGCGGCCAAGGGACCCTGCGCAGGCGCCAGGAGGCGGTACTGCCGGCCCCGTTGCACCACGGGACGGATGTCCTTGTACACCCGGACCAGTTCCGCCGCCTCGGCGAGTTCGGCGTCCGTCCAGCGCGTGAGGTCCCCCCCGATGCCGAGGACGCCGGCCATGGCGCTGTGGAAGCGGAAACGCAGCGGAACCTCCCGCCCGGTCAGCGGATTGGGGCTGTCGGTGACCCAGGCCGACATGACGCCCGCCGGGTACACCTGGCTGAAGCCGTGCTGAATCGTCAGACGGTCCACCGCGTCGGTGTTGTCGGAGGTCCACACCTGATCGGTGCGGGCGAGGATGCCCGGATCGACGCGTCCGCCGCCACCGGCACAGGCTTCGATCCGCAGCCGCGGGAACTCCGCCCTCAGCCGGTCCAGCACCTTGTACAGCCCTCTGGCGTGCTCGACGTGCACCCGTCGCGCGTCCGGGCCCCCGCCGTGCGCGCCCGCTTCCGTGAACGACCGGTTGAAGTCCCACTTGAGGAAGTCCACCGTGTTCTCGGCCACCACCTGGCGCAGCCATCGCACGGCCCACTCGCTCACCTCCGGGCGGGAGAAGTCCAGCACGAGTTGGTGACGGAGCTCGGTGGCGGTGCGGCCGGGTACGTGCAGGACCCAGTCGGGATGCCGCCGGTGGAGGTCGCTGTCGGCGTTGACCATCTCCGGTTCCACCCAGAGGCCGAATGCCATGCCGAGGCGGTGCACCTCGTCGGCGAGCGGCCGCAGCCCGCGCGGGAAGCGCCGGGGGTGCGGCGTCCAGTCGCCGAGTCCGGACCGGTCGTCGTCCCGGCCGCGGAACCAGCCGTCGTCGAGCACGAACAGTTCGGCACCCAGGGAGGCGGCCCGCCGGGCGAGCGAGATCTGATTGTCCTCGTTCACCTCGAACGAGGTCGCCTCCCAGGAGTTGTACAGCACCGGCCGCAGCTCACCGGGGTGCGGCAGGACATGCATCCGGAGGTGGCGGTGGAACATCCTGCTCGCTTCCCCGAAGCCGTGGGCGGTGTGGAGCGCGAGACTGACCGGTGTGCGGTGCCGCCGGCCGGGCCCGAGGCGCAGCTCGACCCCGTCGTGGCCCTCGTTCGCCAGCACGCCGACCCGGCCGGCGGCGGTGCGCTGGACGGTCAGGCGCCAGCTCCCGCTCGCGGCGAGCGCGACGGCCCAGACCTCCCCTTGTTCCTCACCCGCGTCCCCGGCGTCCAGAGCGGCCCAGGGATTGGCGTGGTGTCCCGTGTGGCCGCGCCTGCTGCCCAGCGCCGTCTCGCCGACCGGCAGGTGCGACCGCTGCAGGCGGCCCTCGGCGGACCAGCCGCCGTGCACCGAGCTCAGCCGCCAGTCCGGCCGCTGCGGCATCGGCCAGTGGGCCGAGGCGTACCGGACCAGCAGGATGTCCCCGTCGTCCGCGGTGCCCGTGTGGACGAACTCCACCCACCGCTCCAGGACGTCCCCGCCGGCGGGGACGCGGTAGTGCAGGTGCCAGGCCAGCGGCCGGATGCGGTCCCGCAGGAGGATCACCACGTGGTCCGCCTCCATCAGGACCACGTCCTGGACCGTCGCCTCGACGGGACTGCTGCCGTCGGCGAAGCGCACCTCGAAGGCGGGCACGCCGAAGCGGGCGCCGCCGTCGGCCGGGTACTCCTCGGTTCCGTCCCAGCGCCCGGCGAAGCTGTTGTCGTGCTCGCCCCAGACCGGCAGCGCGACCGCGTCGGCCAGGGGAAGGGGAGCACCCCAGTGGACGTGCCGTACGGTCCCGGCCGCCCGGTCCACCCTGAAGACGTAGGTGCCGTGGGCGGCGCGCAGCAGCACGGTGCCACTGGCCTCGTGGATCTCCACACGGCCCGGTGCGCCGGGGGACGACGGGACCTCAGTGGCTCGCATGGTCGTCACGTGAGCGTTCCTCGCAGGTTCTCGCGGATGTGACAGGTCGGTCAGGC
This sequence comes from Streptomyces sp. NPDC052701, assembly GCF_040678355.1. Classification (NCBI taxonomy): domain Bacteria; kingdom Bacillati; phylum Actinomycetota; class Actinomycetes; order Kitasatosporales; family Streptomycetaceae; genus Streptomyces; species Streptomyces sp. NPDC052701. The sequence goes on along the minus strand of NZ_JBFATO010000049.1, from coordinate 12,269 downwards.
TGTGACGGTCGGGCGGTCCTCGCGGACGACGACCACTCCTCCGGGCGGCACCACCGCCCGCCCGCCGGTGACCTCGGCGGCCCCGAGACCCACTCCGGCGACGGGGACGGAGACCGCCTCCTGCGTGTGGTTGATCAGGAAGAGGTACGAGTGCCCTTCCCCGGCACGGCGCACCGCCTCCAGTCCGGGCGGCGCCTCGACGACGGGGGTGACCCGAGCCTGTTCACACACCGCACGGACCACCTCGCGCAGCGTCCGCGCGCAGAGGCGCCCGGCCGTGTACCAGCCCGTGCCCCGGCCGAAGGTGTGCCGGGTGACGGCCGGTCCGCCGCGGGCCGGACCGCCGTCGGCCGTGTCCGCGAAGCGCAGCACGGTGGTGCAGCCGCGAGGTTCGACGCGTTCCGCCCACTGCCGGACGTCCGTCCCGTCGTCGAGCCGGACGCGGTCGGCCGGCCGCAGGGGTAGATACTCGTCCACGACGAGTCCGAGCACCTGGCGCAGGGCCCCGGGGTGACCGCCCAGCCGTACCCGGTCGTAGTCGTCGACGACCCCGCTGAAACAGCCGACGGCGAGATGACCGCCCTGTTCCACGTAACCGGTGAGGTTGTCGGCGTCACTGTCGGACAGGAGGTAGAGGTTGGGGGCGACGACGGCCCGGTACGGCGTCAGGTCGGCGCCGGGAGGCACGAGGTCGCACGTGATGTTCATGGTCCACAGCGCCTCGTACCAGTCACGCACCACGTCCAGGTAACGGAGCTGGTCGGACGGACGGGCCCGCAGCTCCAGAGCCCACCAGTTGTGCCAGTCGAACAGCATCGCCACATCACCGCGCACGCGGGTGCCGGTCACGTCCTTCAGGCAGGCCAGCTCGGCTCCGAGCGCCTGGACCTCTTTCCAGATACGGCTGTCGGTCCCGGCGTGCGGCAGCATCGCGGAATGCCACTTCTCGGCGCCGGCGCGGGACTGCCGCCACTGGAAGAACATCAGTCCGTCCGCGCCCCGCGCGAGGTGGGTCAGGCTGTTGCGCCGCGTCTCCCCGGGCCGCTTGGCCACGTTGACCGGCTGCCAGTTGACGGCGGAGGTCGAGTGCTCCATGAGCAGCCAGGGCCGGCCCCCGGCCATGCCGCGGGCGAGGTCGGCGTTCAGCGCCAGGTCGATGTGGCCGTCGGGATCGGCGGCCGGAAGGTAGTGGTCGACCGAGACAAGGTCGCACTCGGCCGCGAAGGCGTGTCCGTCGACCTTCTTCTCCAGGGTGCCCATGACGTTGGTGGTGACCGGTACGTGCGGGGCGATCCGGCGCAGTACGGCGGTTTCGGCGCGGTGCCGGGCGAGCAGCGCGTCGGAGGAGAAGCGGTGGTAGTCCAGTTCCTGTCCCGGGTTGCCGAACGCCGTGGTGTCCCGGGGCGGGTCGATCTCGTCCCAGTCGCCGTAGCGCTGGCTCCAGAAGTCGGTGCCCCAGGCGTCGTTGAGCGCGTCGAGGGTCTTGTAGCGTTCCCGCAGCCAGGAGCGGAAGGCGTCCGCGCTGATGTCGCAGTAGCACAGGGCGTTGTGGTTGCCCCACTCGTTGTGGACGTGCCACATGGCGAGGGCGGGATGGTCGCCGTAGCGGGCCGCCAGCGCCGTGACCAGGGCGTCCGCGGCTTCGGCGTAGGCGGGGCTGCTGGGGCAGAAGACCTGCCTGCTGCCGTGGGCCAGGCGGGTGCCCGAGGCGGTGACCGGGCGGACGTCGGGGTGCTGCCGCGTGAACCACGGGGGCGGGGCCGCGGTGGGGGTGGCGAGGTCCACCGCGACGCCGTTCCCGTGCAGCAGGTCGAGCACCTCGTCGAGCAGGCTCCAGTCGTACGTGCCGGGCCGCGGTTGAATGCGGGACCAGGAGAACACTCCGACGGTGACGAGATTGACGCCCGCTTCCCGCATGAGGCGCACGTCTTCGTGCCAGACCTCCCGTGGCCACTGCTCCGGATTGTAGTCGCCGCCGTAGGCGATCCCGCCCAGTGCGCGGGTCACGTCGGTGAGGGAGTGGTTCACGATTTCACGGCTCCAGCGGCGAGTCCGGCGCGCCAGTAGCGCTGCAGGAGGAGGAAGGTGAGCACGATGGGCACGACCGAGATCAGGGCGCCCACGATGGTGAGGGTCTGCAGTTCGGGAAGGCGGCTGGTCTGCGACTGCCAGGTGAACAGGCCGAGGGTGACCGGGTAGAGGCCTTCGTCCTGCAGCATCACCAGCGGCAGCAGGAAGTTGTTCCAGATCACGACGAACTGGAACAGGAAGACGGTCACCAGCGCCGGCGCCATCAGACGCAGCGCGATGGTGCGGAAGATGCGGAACTCGCCCGCTCCGTCCATGCGGGCGGCCTCCATCACCTCGTCCGGGACGGACGCGGCGGCGAAGATGCGGGAGAGGTACACGCCGAACGGGCTGACGATGCTGGGCAGGAACACCGACCAGAACGTGTTGGTGGCGTCGACTTCGGCGAACAGCAGGAACAGCGGCAGCGCGAGTGCGGTCGCCGGTACGAGGACACCGCCGAGGACGACGGAGAAGACCGCCTCGCGTCCGCGGAAGGCGTACTTGGCCAGGGCGTAGCCGGCCGCCGCGGCCAGGAGGGTGGCGACGGCCGCCCCCGCCCCCGCGTACAGCAGGCTGTTGAGCAGCCAGCGGGCGAAAACGCCGTCCTGCTGGTCGAAGAGCGCGGACAGGTTGTCGCCGAAGTGCCATTCGGCCGGCAGGAGTCCCGGGGTGGTGACGAGGTCGCTCTGGCTCTTGGTCGCCGAGATCAGCAGCCAGTAGACCGGCAGCAGCATGTAGCAGGCGACCACGACCATGAAGGCCACGGCGACCGCGGTCGACACACCTGTGCGCGGCCGGCGTGCCGGTGCGGCGGAGGAGGCGTGCGCCCCTTCGGTGCGGGTGAGAAGGCTCATCCCTGCCTCCTGGTGGTGAAGCGCAGGAACGCGAACGACAGCAGGAAGGTCACCACGGCGAGGATGACCGACAGGGCGGCCGCTTCGCTGTAGTTGTCTCCGGAGGCGAGCGAGTAGGCGGCGAGGTTGGGCGTGTAGGTGCTCGTCACGCTCGTGGAGATGGAGCGGAAGACCTGCGGCTCGGTGAAGAGCTGGAAGGTGCCGATGATGGAGAACACCCCGGTGAGGACGAGGGCCGGACGGATGATGGGGATCTTGATGCGCAGGGCGATGGTCCAGCCGCTCGCCCCGTCCACCCGGGCCGCCTCGGCGATGTCACCGGGGACGGCCTGCAAGGCGGCGTACAGGATCAGCATGTTGTAGCCGGTGTAGGTCCAGGTCACGACGTTGCCGATGGACCACAGGATCGCGTGGGGACCGAGCAGGTCGACGTGCGCGCCCGCGGACTCCAGCAGGTCCACGACGGGTGAGAGCCGCGGGTCGTACAGGAAGGCCCACATCAGGGCGGCCACGACGCCCGGGATGCCGTACGGCACGAAGTAGACCAGCCGGAAGAACCGCTTGGCGCGGGCCACCGCCGAGTCCAGCAGCAGGGCGAGGACCAGGGCCAGCAGCAGCATCACGGGGATCTGGACGAGGGCGAACCCGGCGACGCGCAGCACGCTCTCGGCGAAGTAGGGCTCCTTGACGACCTGGGCGTACTGGTCGAACCCGGCGAAGACCGACTGGGTCCGGCCGAAGGTGCCGCCCGTGCGTTCGGTCTTGTGCAGGCTCTGCCAGAACGCGTAGCCGACCGGTACGAGGGTGAACAGGACGAACGGGATGAGGAAGGGAGTGAGGAAGGCGTAGGGGGCGAGGGTGCGGCGTGGACGGCGGTGTGCCGGGGCCGGGGTGGTGGTGGGTGTCACGAGCAGCCTTTGCGTTGCTGTCCCCTGCCGCGTGGGCGGCAGGGACTGGCAGGAGGGGGCCGGTCAGCCGCTCACGTCGAGCGACTGCTTGCGCAGGGATTCGGCGCTCTGCGAACCGGTCTTCTCGAGTACGTCACCGAGAGTGCTCTTGCCGCCGATGACACCGGCCGTGCCGTCGCTGAGGTAGCGGTATGTGTCGGTCATGGTCGGCCCCCACGTGAAGCCGGTGTCCACGTTCGCGGAGGCCCGGGCGAAGACGTCGAAGATCTTCTGCTTGCCGTAGAAGTCGACCGGCTGCTTGAGCGCGGGCAGGTCGAGGCCGGCCTTCGCCGCCGGGTAGAGACCGCCCTCGCGGTTGAGAATCTCCAGTGCCTCGGGGTCACTGTTCAGCCAGAGCGCGAACTTGGCCGCCTCCGCCGGGTGCTCGGTCTTGCCCAGCACCGCCGTCGTGGAGCCACCCCAGTTGCCGGCCTGCTGCTCCCCCGCCTGCCACTGCGGCATCGGAGCCACCGCCCACTTGCCGTCGGTCGACTTGGCGTTGTCGCGGATGGTGCTGTAACCCCAGGCGGCGCTGATCCAGGTGACCACCTCGCCGGAGTTCCACGCCTTGTACAGCGCGGGTGAAAAGCCCTGCAGGTCGGTGGCGACGAGCTTGTCGTCGATCATCTTCTGCCAGTAGTCGGCGACCTGGCGGCTCTCGGGCCGGTCGACGGTGATCTTCCAGGTGTCACCGTCCCGCTCGAACATGGTGGCCTTGTTCTGCCACAGCAGACCGGTGAACCAGTTGGGGTCGGTCTGGGAGAAGTGGGTGATGTACTTGCCCTCCTTCTTGAGCGTGCGGGCCTGCTCCGCGTACTCGTCCCAGGTGGCGGGGGCCTTGAGCCCGAGCTTGTCGTAGACGTCCTTGCGGTAGAACAGGGCCATCGGGCCGGTGTCCTGGGGAACGGCCCAGACGCCGTCCTTGCCGCCGGCCCCGAACTCCACCTGGGACCAGGTCCAGTCGACGAACTTCTCCCCCGCCTCGCTCACCCCGGGACAGGACGCGATGTCACGCAAGCCTTCCTTGAGCCGGAAGCTGGCCAGGGAGTCGTACTCGATCTGCCCCAGGTCCGGAGCCTTGCCGGCCTTGAGCGCGTTGGAGAGGTTCTGGTAAGTGCCGGCGTTGCCCGCCGGAGTCGTCTTCAGCTTGACCTGGATGTCCGGGTTCTTCTGGTTCCACAGGTCGACGGCCTTCTGCATGCCCGGAACCCAGGACCAATAGTCCAGTGTGACCTTGCCCGAGGAGAGCTTGCAGGACGCGCCGTCGGCGTCGCCGCCACCCCCGCCTCCACCGCAGGCGGTCACCGCGGTGAGGGCCAGGGCCGCTCCGCCGATCACGCCGTGTCTGACCAGTGATATGCGATCACGCATTGCCATGGGGTGCTCCTTGCGCCGAGGTCCGCTCCGACGAAGCGGTGGGCAAACGAGACAACAAGAATTCACAGAAGTCAACAACTTCGGAGCGACTCATCAACTCCGAGCCCTCTTCGTAATCTTTTAGAAACATTACCGAGTGTAATGAAAACACCTTTGACCTGGTGCTTTTTCTCGCAAGGCGGAAGAGATCATCACTTCCCCCATCACGCGGAATCGATTACGCGCTGGAGGGATCCCCCGGGGACAATTAGGTATATAAGGGTTGTTGCCGCATCTGCAGCTGGGACGTGCCATCCGACGAATGCGCAGGGGGTCACCTCGGGAACGGGCACACACCGCACGGGACCTGTGCGGTCCGTCCCCTCAGGCACGGAGAGCGTGCAGGGGGCCGTCCTCGGCGCAGGAGCCGGCAGGCCGGCCTCATGAGGACTATGTGCGATGCAGTAGGCGGTACTTCGCAGGCGGCACAGCGTTGGCAGCGGTGAAACGGGAGTAGAAGCGGCTCTGTGATCCGAACCCGGCGGCGGTGGCGACCTCCGCGATGGGCATCTCCGTGGTCATCAGAAGGCGCCGTGCCTCGGCCATCCTGCACTCGGCCAGGTAGGCGTGCAGGGTGGTGCCGATGACGTCCTTGAACAGACGCATCGCGTAACGCGGGTGCAGGGGGACCGCGGCCGCCACCTGCTCGACTGTGAGTGGCTCACGGAAGTGCACCGTCATGAAGTGCGCCATCTGGGCGGCGCGCTCGACGGCAACGTCCCGTGCGGGGGCGTGCGCTCCATGGCTCTCGTGCGCCGCAGCCAGGGCAAACCTGCGCAGCCGTGCTTCGATCTCCAGCAGGGCGATGCGGCGCAGTTCCTCGTCGGGGTACGAGAGGTCTTCGGACCACCGGTTGAACAGCGCCTGGTCGGCGTCCGGTTGTTCCGGAGTCCTCTCCGACAGGGGCAGTCCCTGCAGCAAGGTCTTCATGAGCGGGCCGGGCATGCGCCAGCGCAGGAAGATGCTACGCGGCACGGTCAACCAGCGCATCGTGCTGTTCGGCGTCGCGGCGATGAGTTGATGCGGGATGGCAGCCCAGAAGGCGGCGATCCCGCCGCGCCGCAGCACGGTCCTGCGCCCCCGGAACAGGTACACCAGCTCGCTGTCGCCCGCGAAGTTGATCTCTATGTCGTCGTGCCGGTGCGCGTGTCTCATGACCGCGGTCTGCCCCTGCCAGCAGGCGAGGCCGAAGAAGTCGCTTCGAGGTTCGTGTGACTGCAGCAAGTGATGATCCAGGAAGGAGCGGCGACTACGAGGGAGGAACGCACTGTTCGAAGGTGGTTCCGTGAAGTCACACGAGCCTGCCAGCAGGATCCACCGATGTCGACAGCAGGAGCACCGCCCATGGACCGCTTCGCCGGGAACGCAGCGTCCCCGTTTCACCTGACGCCCGAGCAGGTCGCCTTCTTCGACGAGAACGGCTACCTCGTTCTGCGCGACCGTATACCGAAGGACATGCTGCGCCGCCTGACGGAGGCCGCCGAGCGCTGGATCGCATCCGGAGACCGGCCGTCGCGGGACGGTGAGGACTACCACTTCGCCGATCGTCCCAGCGGCCGCGTCCTGTTCCGGGTCGACTACCTGCACAGCAAGGGCGAGGCCGCCTCCCTGGAACTGCTCGGCTCTCCTGAAGTGCTCGGCATCGCGGAGACCCTGGCCGGGCCGAACTTCGTGCCCACCTACGAATCGCTGGTGTTCAAGAACGAGGGCGACGGCGCTCCCATCCCGTGGCACCAGGACGCCGTACATCCCCGCACCCACCGCATCTTCAACATCGATGTCTACCTCGACGCCTCGCGGGCCAGCGAGGGCGCTTTGCGTGTCGTACCCGGCTCGCAGTACCGGAAGGCGGACGTGTGCGCGCTCACCTCACAGCACGGCTGGGACATCCCCGGCACCGTGACGGTGGAAATGGAACCAGGTGACGTGCTCATCCACGACGTCATGCTCGTGCACGGCTCCGAACCCGTCCAGGGCAACCAGCTGCGGCGCACCCTGTACTACGAGTTCCGCGCAGCAGAACAGATACTGGGCCAAGGCCCGTGGGACGAGGCCTGGGTCGACGCACGCCTGCGCCTGCTGCCTCTCGCCCTGCAGCAGTACCGGGCCACTCACCCCGACCAGGCCGGCTTCGCGTGGAACATCGAACCATCCCTGCGGCCCCAAGCCCTGGGAGACCGCGAAACGGAACTGCGGTTGGTCCACGAAGTCCACACCCCAGGGTCCTACTGCAGCGCGGGAGATGTTCCCGAACAGCCTAGGTGACCCCCAGCCGGCAGCCGGGCCGGCACCGCTGGACCATCGAACGCACCATGGCCTGGCTCGCCGGACACCGACGCCTCCACCGCCGCTACGAAGGCAACTCGACTCCGTGCACCACACCCTGCTGGGTCTGCGAAGCTACTGCCTCACGGCCGCTGCACACCACTCGTACCGTCCAGACGCCGGGCCCGTCCGACAACTCGATCGCCTTCAGCATCGGTCCTACCGCCCTCCCTCTGGCGCGCAACTCGCCCGAAGAACAAGCGATGCTCGCCAGGGCTGTCTCGTCCCATTCTCCGGTCGGCACTGCAGGCTCCCCGCCCCAGATCTCCACCGTTAGGGATGCAGTGTGGGTTACCCGGCACTGTAAAAGTCAAGGCGTCCAGGGTGAGCAGTGAGGAAGGTGCCGATCTCGAAACCCTCGGGGAACAACACAGGAACCTGTGTGTCGTCGAAGTCCTGCAAGGCCCACCCGTTGTAGTCCACATTTATCAAATGCTCCCGGCGCCTGATCAGGCTGGCCACGTCGCCCACCCCTTGTCGCCGCCTGGTGCGCAGGGCTCCATCATCGTCGATCTTCGGCGGCGAAATCACCGCGGAACCGGCCTTTGCGCGGCTCAGGCGGCGGAAGCTACGTGGGCATGTCATGCCGGCCCGAGGAGTACTCGATGGGACTGACTCCACACAAAGCAGCCAAGGACGCCTCGGAGTTCAGCCGCTCGGAATTGTCTCCCATGGTGATCAGCAAGGTGACGGCGCTGCCCGGGCCGATGCCCACGGGTACGAGCAGCTGAGGGGGCGTATCGTTCGACGAGCCGGGTCAGGCGCTGATTCAGCCCATCGATCTGTTCTGTGGACTGCTCGATGCGCTGGACCAGCAGGCTCAGGGTGATGCGGGTGACCTGGGCCACGGCGACCTCATCGCCCTCGCCGTCTTCGCCGTCGAGCGGGCTGAGGCGCGCGCAGGTGCGGGACAGTTCGTGGTTACCCAGGGCGGACAGCCGCTCCCGCAGGGCCGGGTCGGCTATGACCAGGACAGCTTTAGAGATCGTTTTCTCCCGTCGTTTCATCCCGGAATATGTGGTTGGCGTGGCTTTGCGGGGCGCGATCGCGCAAAGCCATACCAATCGAAGATATACGGATAAAAAACGGGAGAAAACGACCTCTTAAAGCTCGTAACACGATCTTTTTGAAGCGGCCCGGTTGGGCTTGACCGGTCTGGTGGTTGGGCCGTTCGTGATGTTGTGAGTACTCGGCCATGGACCGTGGACGACGACTTGTGGGCGCTGATCGAGCCGTTACCGCCGCCCTGGCCCGAGCGGCCCGAGCGGTCGCCGGGGCCACGGCCGGTGGACGACCGACTGTGTCTGCAGGGCATCCTGTACGTCCTCTACAACGACATAGTCTGGCAACTGCTGCCGCTAGATTTGGGGTTCGGCTCCGGGCAGACCTGCTGGCGCCGCCTGGAACGGTGGCAGCAGGCCGGCGCCTTTGACCGGTTGCACCGGATTCTGCCAGCCGAACTGAACGCGGCCGGGGAATTCGACTGGTCACGGGCCTGCGTGGATGGCTCACACATCCGCGCGAAAAAAGGAGGTGCCGACACCGGTCCGTCGCCGGTCGACCGGCGCAAGACGGGCAGCAAACACCACCTGATCTGCGCGGACGCGGCACCCCGCTCAAGGCCATCACCACCGCGGCCAATGTCAACGACGTCACCCAGACCCTCGCCCTGGTCGACGGCATCCCGCCCGTCGCCGGCCGCCCTGGCCGTCCGCGCAGGCGTCCCGAAGCCCTGCTCGGCGACAAGGGACACGATTCCAACCCCAACCGCGACGAACTCCGCAAGCGCCGGATCCTGCCCGTCATCTCCCGCAAGGGTGCCCCGAACATTCAGGGCATGGGCAAACTCCGCTATGTCGTGGAGCAGACCTTCGCCTTGCTCCATCACTTCAAACGCCTCGCCGTCCGCTGGGAACGCCGCACCGAACTCCACGACGCCTTCGTCTCCCTGGACTGCAGCCTCATCTGCTGGAGGCGACTGAAAAAGCCCCGATCATGATCGGATCACGAGCTCTTGGCTACAACTCACGCCACTCACCCCGAGGGCCGGCAGCCCGCGTATGGGTGAAGTCATGCACCAGCTCCCACGCCCGATCGACATCCAGGACAAAATCGCCCGTGAACGTGGCGAGGTCGTCCATGATCGGGACTTCGACCTCGGCACCCGAGGACACAGTGCCGTCTCCTGCGAGCAGAGACATCCGCTCGGGGCACTCGTCAAATAGACGACCGCGTGATCATCCCGGAAGGCCAGGACCAGCGTCGGGAACTCCCTGTTCGGCAGCCGAACCTCGACGTACCCCTGGCCAAGAGAACGCAGGTCGTTGAAGCGGTCTGACAGACCCTTCACCTCTGAAAGTCTCTCAACCGGATGGAACGGTCCCGATTCCGGCGATGTCGCCGCCCACATCACGCTCATCCAGCCACTCTTCCCACACAGGTCATCGCCTACGATCCAGGGCCACGCTCCCACGCTCCACCACGACACGACTACTGAACTGGGGCGCATGATCGTGTTACGAGCTCTTAGCGTGCAGGGCAGGGTTGGCCCGTGCCACTCTGCCTGGCCGAGAAGACGAGGCGATTGCCGCAGCGCCCAGCCGCTGTATGCCCCCGGGTAGCCATCAGGCAAAGCAAGATCCGGGCCATTCACGGGCCGACGGCTCCAACAAGCTGTTCATGGTCAGCATGTGCGCAGGTCGGCGATGAGTTGCCGCTGTACCACCAGCAGACGAAGAACCTTCTGGTGTCGTACTCGCCGAAGAAGCTGGGCTTCTTCTAGGCACCGGGAAAAGGGCACCTGATCAGGGCTGACGCCCGGCAGGTGCCCTTCACGGGCGTTGCCTGGACCGTAAGGCGAAATGTGCCCTCACTTCCGGTCCATCCCACCCGTGTCCCACCTCCGGCCCGCTGTTCCGGGGCGTTTCCGGCCCGTGCGGTCACTGACGCCGGCGATCCGGCATGCCTCGGCGTTGCCGTAGCCCTGCTGCATGAGCCGGGAGTGCGCCGCCCGCTCCCGGCTCAGCTCCACAGGTCCCTGAGCTGTCCGGACCCTGCGGACCTCGAAATCCATCGCCCTCCTTGAACTGGGGTGTTGCAACGACTCCTAGGTGGTGCGGAAGGGGACGTCTCCTCCAGGAACATGTTCCGCCTGCCTGGCCTGCGAGACGTCGGGCGCGGCATCGCCCTTGCCCCGGTGTGGCCGCTGACCTCACAGGAGCCGGGCCGGAACCCGACCTCGTGGGCAGAGCCGATTCGGGGTTCGGATTCAGGAGCGGGCCGCCGCCGGAGCGCTTCCGCGGCCACCCGCCGAACACGTGTGACTGAGCGCTTCGGTCGGCCAGTTGGGAAAGGGGGGCCGCCTGCACCGCCTGCACCGCCGGCCTCACTGTCAACGCTCTGTGTCATGATGCGGATGCGTCCCAGGGGAGCGGGCCGCGGTGTACCGATTGCCAGGGGGTTGGGTATGGGCGCGGGTACGGAGCCGGACGGCTCGTCCAGGTCCGACGAGGAGTGGGAGCGGTTTCTGCGCGAGTCGGTGGCGGGTGCCGCCGACGCACCCAAGGAGCCGTCGGCACGGGCCCGCGAGGTGGCGAAGCGGCTGCGCGCGGAGCCCGGCCGCGGTCCGGAGGGCTGGCGCAGCTACACGCCCGCGCGGCCCAAGCGGCGCACGGGCTGGTACGTGGTCGGGCTGCTGGCCTCGCTGGTGCTGCTGGTGGTGGCGCTCGCGCCGGGGCGGATGGTGGATCTGTTCGCCGGCGACGCCTCCGACTCCCCGCCGCTGGCGGCCGAGACCGCCCGCCCGACCCAGGCACCACCGGCGGAGGCGGCCCAACGTCCCACCAGGGACAAGCCGTTCCGCGGCTCGCCGGCGGCGAGATGGGCGAGCGGAGCGGCGGGGATCACCGTGCCCAAGGCCGGGGCGGTCGGCTGGATGAGCGCAGCCGAGGTCGAGCGGGCCCTCGCCCGCAGCCGGGACTTCCTCGTCATGTCCGGCCTGGACCGCGGGGTGCTGCGGGGCGAGCGCCCCGAGAAGGCGATCGCACTGATCAACCCGCACCAGAAGGACGTCCAAGACCTTCTGAAAACCGCTTTCCGGGCCCCGAGCGAGAAGAACGACCCCCTCCTCCTCTTCAGTCGCTTCCAGCCCTCCCGCACCCACCTGGTCGGCGACGTCGTGAAGACCCGGGGCTTGCTCACCTACCGGGAGGGTGAGCGCGGCGCGCTCCAGGTGACCGCCGACGTCACCTTCGTCTACCCGGTCACCCGCGCGGACGCGGGGAGCGACGACGAGATCGTGCGCACGATCGTCCGGCGCGAGCTGGTTCTGAGCTGGGACGACCCTGACAAGGTGATCACCGAGCCGGGCACGTTCTCGATCGTCTCGTACAAATACGACGTGACCAACGGCGGCTGCGGCGCCTCCACGGGCTACTTCACCCCGCCCTTCGGCACGGACCGCCGGGCGGACGGGGCCGGCACGGAGGTCGACCCCTACGACCGCAGCACACCGGTCGGGCAGGGCGGGCCCTCCGGGGGCGAGTGCGGCAGGGCGAAGCGGTCCTAGTCTTCTGAGTCAGGAATTCTGTTCAGATGTGTAGGGTTGCGGGGTGGCGCGTACTGGGCGGCCGAAGGCCGAGTTGATCCTGTCGGATGC